>JADHQX010000028.1 GCA_016777745.1 Candidatus Pelagibacterales bacterium | reverse complement strand
GGAGTCTAACATCCCCACCGTATTTCTTTGCAATGTGGTAAGCGGTACTAATTCCTGTAAAACCACCTCCAATAACACATACATCACATGAGTGGTCTCCAACTAATTTTGGAAAACGACTCTGATCAAAATGACTTACATCTTCCCAATAGCTTTTAATGGGTGTGTTAAAGTCATATATCGCTTTATCATATAACTGCTTCATAATCTAAGATTATGGTAACTGCATATTGGTAAAATACCAATTATAAAAATAAGTGACCGCTGACTCATTTTGAGATAATACCCCTGGGGTAAAAGATTGAGAAAGTAGGCCTTTCTGATTGTTCTCAATAATCATCGTATCTTCTTGAGTTGTAACATCCCAAATAAAAGTAATGTCATCAATATTATAGTCATCATTTTCTTTTGCATTTTCATTTACTAACCAAATAAGTTCTACTTCAGATTCGAGAGTAGAATTTGGCTTAAACACAAACATAACTCCAAAGTCATTGGTAAAGTAACAACAGCTAAATGGATTAAAACTTACTTGTGATAAGCCTCCATCAAAGTCTTTAAACTTTCCCATCAATGTTGAAGCAGGTTTACCACTTTTAGTTTGTGATAAGTGACCATTTCCAATTGGGGTGCGATCGGCATAACGATTTAAACCAAGTTTTAAGCCACCTTCAGTCTCTAAATAAGTTTCAGATGGGATACCTTTTTTTTTGCAGTCTTCTAACCATGGACTAATTTTTTTTAGATATTCTTCAGTGTCTTTTTCTGGTGCGGTTCCCAAACCTGCCCCCATAGTGTATACCCAATCTTTTTCATGAATTGCGCTAAACTCAGAATGAGCATTTCCACAATGGTAACATTCTTGAAAATTTTCTAAAACTAATTTGAAATTTGCCTTTGTTGGATATTTTTTTCGAGACACAATTTTAGATTTACCTGTGTTATGAAATCCTACTATTTCTTTTAAAGGTGCAATAAATTCATCAAAATCTATTGGAGTGTCCATAGAAAGATTAATAAAGATTAGTCCTTCATAAATTTTTAAATGGCATTTCCTTAATCCATAGTCTTCTTTAACAAAATCATCTGGCATATAACGTGCAGCCTTCAGCTTACCCTCTGATGAAAAACTCCACGCATGATAAGGGCAAACTAAAAGATTTTTTGACCCCTCTTCATCAAGGCATATTCTTGATCCACGATGAGTACACACATTATAAAAAGCTCTAATCTCATTATCTTTTCCCCGTATGATAATTATAGATTCTTTTTCAGCCTCAAAGACAAAATAATTACCGGGGTCTTTTATGCGGCTCACATGATCTACCATAAGCCATTGTTGGAAATAAATACTCTTCATTTCTTCAGAGAAAATATTTTCATCAGTATAAAAATTCTGAGGAAGTGTTTTACCTTCCTGATAAGTTTTTTTGTATTGGTTAAATAAACTCATTAAATTGAAGTTGATTAATAGAGGCCTTCTTTTTTAATATCTTCAGTTGCCATAACAATTCCTTTTCTTAACATGCCAACAAGATCATCAATTTGACTTTTTGTTATTATAAGTGAAGGAGACATCACGCAGGTACTATATAAAGGTCGAACAATTAAACCTAAATTTTGACAATGCTCATTAATTCTAGATCCAATTTCATATGATAAATTTAAAGGATCCTTTTTATCTTTATTTCCAACACACTCTACTGCCGCCATCAAGCCTTCTCCTCTAACCTCGCCAACAATTGCAAGATCTTCTATGGTTCTTAGTTGCTCTTGAAAATATGGACCTACTTCTTGGACATGATCTAAAAGATTATGTTCTTCCATGTAAGTTAAACTAGCATTTGCCGCAGCCATTGCTACCGGATGACCTGAATCCGTAAATCCATTTGAAAATATTACTCTTTCTTTATTATCAAGTTCAGCCATAAGTTTTTCAGAGATTAAAACAGCTCCACATGGTACGTAACCACTTGTTATTCCTTTTGCGGCTACAATAATGTCTGGCGTAAAATCAAAATATTTTTCAGATGCAAAAATATGTCCAAGTCGGCCAAACGCTGTAACAATTTCATCGGAAATATAAATAACATCATACTTGCGACATATTTCAGAAGTCTTTTTATGATAGCCTTTTGGTGGGACAATAACTCCACCAGAAGCTAGAATTGGTTCAGCAATAAATGCAGCAACATTTTCTGGACCTAACTCCAATATTTTATCCTCTAATTCCTTAACTTTTGCCTCACAGAATTCATCATCTGTTAAATTATCATCTTTACGATATGGATTTGGAGCTGATATATGGTGAACAATATCTGAAGCAAAATCAAAATTATTTTTATCTCTTTCTTTTCCTGAACAAGAAGCTCCTAAATAAGTACTTCCATGATAACCATCCTGTCTTCCAATAATTTTCTTTTTATTTCTAAGGCCACGAACATTATTATAAAACATTACAAACCTAAGTGCAGAATCTACAGCGGCTGAACCACCTGAAGTAAAGAAGACTCTTTTTAAATCACCAGGAGCATATTCAGCTATCCTCTCAGCAAATATAGCTCTGACGGATGTTGATTCAGTAAAAGGACTTGCATATGACATAGTACGAATTTGATGAGACACAGCGTCTGCAATTTCCTCAACACCATGGCCTATATTAACATTCCACATGCCACCTGGTCCGTCTATTAACTTGCGACCATCTTTATCATAAAGATAAATTCCTTTAGATTTTTCAATAAAAGTTCTTCCACCTTCCCCTCTATACTCTAGATACTCCCAAGGATGCAAAGTGGTTAAATCTTTTTTATCTAATTCTTTTGTGTCTAACCTATCTACTCTTAAAACCATAACTTTTAATAAACCTCCGCAGGAACCATGTTCCTTCTTTCTGGACTATAAAATTGACGTTTAACAACCTTACATGTTGCCCATATTTTTTTGTACTCTAATTCTTCTGGATGATATATTTCTACAAAAATATCATCTTTAATTTTTGTTCCGTAAGGTCGCATTAATGATGCAATTGCAATATTTCTTTTTAAAGTTGGAGACCAAAGAGCTGCTGTAACAATACCTACATCTTCTTTCTTTTTATTATATATGACAGCCCCGTGTGCAGGTTTATCACCTTCAATATCAAGACCGACCAATACTCGCTCAGTTGTTCCATTTTCTTTTTCAGCTTTTAGTGCACGCTTTCCTATAAAATAATCTTTTTTATTTAAATGAACCAACCACCCCATACCAATTTCATATGGTGATCTCATTCTTACAGGTCTTAAGGCATGCTCAGTACTTACAAAATCTGTGCCTGTTTGTATAAAGCCAGCTTCAATCCTAACCATCTCAAGCGCATGCATTCCCATTGGTCTTATTTTAAGATGCTTGCCAGATTCCATGAGGCTATCCCACATTTTTTCTGCATTTTCTGGGTTTGTCCAAAGCTCATAGCCTAGGTCTCCAGTAAACCCAGTTCTAGAAATTAAGACACTATAACCATCAATTGTAAAATCTTTAGATTCAAATGGCTTTAATGATTCAAGGTCAGTTGCACCATAATTTTTTAAAACAGAGCAAGAAGTTGGGCCTTGAACAGATAATGCTGCAATATCATCTGTTACATCATTAATATCCAGATCAAATCCTTCAGCTGAATCTTTTAACCAAGTTTGCATTTTTACTGCACAACAAATCTTAAACTCATTTTGATTTAGACAAAATACTGTACCATCATCAACTACTTTTCCTGCTTCATTGCACCAAATTACATATGCAACTGTATTATCTTTCATTTCAGAAAGATCTCTAGTTACAAAATAATTAATAAATTCTTTTGCCCGCTCACCCTTAATTTCATATTTATACATTGGGGTAAGATCCATTACTGAAGTACCATTTCTTGTAGCTGTATACTCTAACTCAGTAGTCGAATATTCTGCAACAACAGTATAACCTGACCATCGATACCATGAGTTAGTTCTACATGCCCGACTAGTTCTATTGTGAAAAGGTGTAAACTTTAATGCTGCTTGTGTTAAATCTATATTCATATCTATATATTTTTTAAAACCTCGTGTGCCGCATTCTTACCAGGAATTCCTGTCATACCACCACCAGGATGTGTGCCAGCACCACACATATAAAGTCCACTTACTGGAGTTTTATACTGTGCTGCTCCAGGTATTGGTCGCAACATAAATAATTGATCAATTTGAATTTCACCATGATGCCAATGTCCACCAGAAACATTAAAGTTTTTTTCAATATCATTAGGAGAAATAAATTCTTGTTCTAAAATATAAGATCTTATTTCAGGCGCATATTTTTCTAATGTTGTTAGAACATTATTGATACATTCAGCTTTTTTATTTTCCCAACCACCTTTAACATTAAAAGGAGCATATTGGATTTGTACATTCATAATATGGTTTCCATTATGACATAATAATTCATCTTCAACTGAAGGAACTGATAATTCTAATATTGGCTCAGGAGATAAATTCTCGAATTTACTATAATTGAAGTTTTCCTCTATATAATCAATTGAAGGAGAAATAACTAATCTTTGTGATAAATCCTTAGATTCTAAGTTTGTAAATTGAGGAATCTTACTTAAAACTAGCTGAAGTTTGGATACCCTGCCTTTTGCTCGGTAATGCTTAATTCGTCTTTTAAAATCAGTGTCTAAATGTTCTGCGCCTAGTAAGCAGAGGTAAGTAGATTTCGGATCAGCGCTTGAGATTACGGTATTAGCATGAATTGAAGTTCCATCATCTAATTCTATACCTTTTACTTGATCATTTTCAATAATACAGCGCTTTACAGAACTTGAAGTTTTAATTTCAACTCCTCTTTTAATAACATTTTCTTCTAGAGATTTCATAACTGCGTTTACTCCACCTTTTACTTGCTGAATTCCTCCAAAAAGTGAATTGTTATGGTTTGCCATTCTAAATAATAGATTGATTAATGAGCCAGGAGATCTTGGTCCAAGGTTGGAACCTGTAATTGCATCATGAGATATCAAGCCTTGTAGAAGTGTATTCTTAAAATTATCTTCTAATTCATCTGCTATATTCAAACCTATCATTCTTGCAAATTCATTGAAACTATTTCTACCCATCAGTCTAACATTTAATCCAAGCTTAAATAATTTAAAATAGTCTGAAAAACTTTTATGCAATATTCTTGGTGGTGAAGAATGCATAAATGAACCAAGAGTTTTTGAAAATAAACTTAATTTTTTTTGCAGCTTGAAATAACGATCAACATCTTCTGGCGCAAGCTGCTCTAATGTTTTTTTATCTTCATATATATTACCAGTTAATTTTAAATGGTGTCCAGTTTCAGATAAAGCTATTGTCGATACAGAAGAATGATCAACACTAATATTATCAATTTCTGATTTAACCTTGTTACTAAAGCTTGGAGTAAAATTGGTTAAATCATTTGTTAGAAGGCCTCCACAAGTTTCTCGCGCTTCACAAATTAAAACTTTTTTATTTTTTTTAGCCAATACATTCGCACAGATGAGTGCATTATGCCCACCACCAACAATTATAACATCATATTTTATAGACATTAATAATGATTACCTTTTTGCTTAATGTTCATATCACTTAGTATTTCACGAGCAGCATTAGCGCCAGGTGCTCCCATTACACCACCACCAGGGTGCGTACTAGAACTACACATATACAAGTCTTTTATTGGTGCACGATATTGTGCATATCCAGTTATAGGCCGATTAAACATTAATTGGTCCATTGTAAGTTCACCTTGGAAAATATTTCCTTCGGTAAGACCTACTTCATCATGAATATCTTTTGGTGTTCTAACTTCATAGTGAGCAATTAAATCTTTAAAATCAGGAGAGTATTCTGCAATTCTATTAATTATGTGGTTTCCAAAATCTTGTTTTCTTTGTTCATTCCACCCACCATTCGCCAATTCAAAAGGAACATACTGAATAAAAACAGACATAAAATGTTTTCCTGGTGCGGCCATTGTTGGATCACTTTTTGATGGCAAGCACATGTCTACATATGGCATTTTTGACCATTGACCACGTTTCCAGTCATCATATGCACCTTCCATTTCCTCTATTGTTTCTGTAAAATGCAAATCACCATTTCCACCTGGATCATCTTTTGGAATTGATGGAAAAGTTGGCAACCCTTCTAGTGCAATATTTAATTTTCCAGACGAACCTCTAATCTTAAAATTTTTAACTCTTTCTACAAAGTCAGGTTGTAAATCACTTTCATCAGTAATTTTTAAGAACGTACGTTTAACATCTAAGTTTGAGACTACTTTTTTTGCATAAAACTCATCGCCGTTTAAAGTTGCTACGCCAACTGCTCTTCCATTTTTAACAATAACATTTGTTACTTCTGAGCTAGCTTGAATGGTTCCACCATGACTTTTTAAACATTCTCCCATAGCTTTTGTAATTGAGCCCATACCACCACGTGCGTATCCCCACGATCCAATTGATCCGTCTACTTCGCCCATATAGTGATGCAACAATACGTAAGCTGAACCAGGGGAACAAGGTCCTAAAGCCGTACCAATAATTGCACTTCCTGCTAAATGTGCCTTAGTAATATCTGTTTCGAAGTACTCATCTAAATAGTCAGCAATGCTCATAGTGTAAAAACGAATTGTGTCATAAATCTCTTTTTCACCTAATCCACCGAGTTCGTCTTTGGCAGCAAAATGTTTAGCAAACTCTAATGCACCTAAAATGTCTTTTGGTTTAAACGAAGTAAGATCTGGTGGTGTCATTTTTAAAAGAGGCTTAATAATTTTACATTGACGCATTACATCCCTGCTATAACGATCATATGCCTCAGCATCATGTTTTGAATGTCTTGAAATAGATTTAACTGTCATGTCATGATCGTGATAGTGAGCATAGTAGTCACCATTCTTCATCATAGTTGCACTACCTTCATAAGGGATAATCTGTAAGCCATATTTATATAACTCAAGGTCTCTCATTATCTCTGGTCGTAAAAGACTGCAAACATAAGAACAGTTTGAATATTTCCATCCAGGAAATAGCTCTCTACTAACAGCTGCACCTCCAATATAATCATTCTTTTCTAGAACAAGAACATCAAGTCCAGCCTTAGCCATATATGATGCAGCAGTAAGTCCATTATGTCCTGCACCAACTACTATTGCGTCGTAAATTTTTTTAGTCATATCTGGCCTTAATAATACTTATATTGAATGAATGTTCAATCAAAAATGTATCTTTTTTTACATATATTGTGTATGTTTTTTTAAATAAATTTTAAGTTAAATAAAGTGAACAAAGCTTTAAAATCTGAGCATGAAAAACTCTCCGCCAATCATCAAAAGCTAATTGATGCTACCATTGAAAGTATAGCTCAACGAGGTTTGGGTGATACAACTATTGCGCATGTGTCATCGCTTGCTGGCGTATCTCAGGGTTATGCTCATTTTAGATTTAAATCTAAAGAAAATCTTTTAATTAGCTCACTACAATTTTTATCAAATGAATATATGGATTCATGGAATAAGATCTTTGATGATAAAAAACTAACTCCAATTGATCAGCTAATCAATATTATAGAAAATGATTTTCATCCAAGAATTGCCAGCAGAAAAAAGATTGCTGTATGGTTTTCATTTTATAGTGAAGTAAAGTTTATTCCAGCCTATCAATCAATTTGCCAGGATCAAGATCAAATATATTTTGAACAATTTAAAAAAGTTTTAAGTGATTTAATAAAAGATTATAATAAAGAAGATCTTAATGCAGATGAAATTAGTGAAACCTATTTGGCACTAGTAGATGGATTATGGCAGAAAATTTTGTTTGATCGTAAAAATTATTCAAATGAATTTTGTAAAAAGCTTATCTATAATTATTTTAAAAATATTTTTCCAAACCTCTCTTTTAAAAAATAATCATGTCATTCTTTGAATCCTTTTTGGGAAAGAATTATAAAACCTATTTTGTATTATTTCTTTGTGCCTTAATTATAGGAATAAAGCTTGGTACTTTAATTCCACTACTTTCTTTAATATTAGAATCTCAAGGCTATAGTAATACACAAATAGGAATTAATGTAATTGCACAGCCAATAGCAACAATTTTATTTGTCAGAGTAACTCCAATAATTATTCATAAATATGGTCTTTCAAGATCAATTATAGCCGCTCAATTTGTTACTGTTATTCTTTACTTTGCGTTTCCAATTTTTAGTGGTCTTACAGCCTGGTTTGTTATTAGATTCTTAATTGGTTTTGCCGGTGCTTTGGCTTGGAATGCATTTGATACTTGGATGTTATCAATGGCTGATGATACAAATCGTGGTAAAATTATAACTATTTATAATCTTGTTTTTGTAGCTGGTTTTGCGCTTGGGCCTGTAATGCTTTCTTATACCGGAATAGAGGGTTGGCTTCCATTTATTGTCATTGCTAGCTTATCATTTTGTGCAACTATTCCGCTAATGGTATTAGAAACTAATCCACCTAAACTACCAACTCACTATTCAATGCCTGTTCTGCTAACTGTCATTGCTGCACCGACAATTTTTGGTGCTGCACTTCTTGTGGGTCTAGAAGATGTAATGTTTGTAGCATTTTTCCCAATATTTCTAATCCAAAATAATCTGTCACAAGAACTGGCCCTACAATATGTAACTATTGCATTAGTAGGTGGCTTACTCTTTCAACCATTAGTTGGTTATTTACTAGATAAGTATAATAAAAGATTAATTTTAAATATTTTAGTGGTCATTACCTTTATCTCCCCAATAATGATGTCTATAAATTTATCTAATTTTTATATTTGTATTTTATTTCTTGTTCTTTGGGGTGGAGCATCAAGTAGTATTTTTATTTGCGCATTAACTATGCTTGGTGAACGTTATTCAGCCTCAGAGCTCGCAGGCGCAACAGCTATTTTGGTTATGGTGTTTGAATGTGGTTCAGTAGCTGGTCCAATAATTGGTGGTAGCGCCATGGATATGCTAGGTCCAAATGGTTTCATTTATACCTTGTCATCTTTGACATTTATCTTTTTAATTATAGCAATATATCGATCAATTGGGAGGAACTAGTGACTGTAAAACTATTCAAAGCAAGTATAGATGACGCTAACATTGTTGGACCAATATTTGATTTATATAGAATATTTTATAAACAGGAATCAAATGTTGAAAAAGCAAATCAATATATTAGAGCACGTCTCGAAGCCAATGAATCAATAATTTTTTTTATTAAAGACAAAGAAAGATGCGTTGGTTTTACACAACTTTATCCAACATTTGACTCTGTAAGGCTTAGAAAAAAAATAGTCTTATATGATCTTTTTATCTGTGAAGATTATAGAAGAAAAGGAAATGGAAAAATTTTGATGGATGCTGCTAAAGATTATGCGCAATTAAATAAATTTGGCTCAATAGAACTTTCAACGTCAAAAGGGAATTTAGGTGGGCAGTCTCTTTATGAGTCACTTGGGTATATTAGAGACCAAGAATTTTATAGCTATGATTTAGAAATATGACTATGTGTTTGATCTAAAGATTTTTTTAATTTATCAACTAATTCATCAACATTATCTTTAGTGAAAATAAGTGGAGGGCAAAATATCATGCCGTCTCTTACTGCTCTCATTACTAAACCATTTTGGATACAGTAATCACGACATATAGATCCAACAGTTCCTGTATCCTCAAACATTTTTCTAGTATTCTTATCTTCCACCAATTCAACTGCTCCTATAAGACTTTTCATTCTCACTTCTCCAACTAATGGATGTTCGGACACTTCTTGCATGCGGTTCTCAAGATAGACTGATATTTTTGATGAATTTTCAATTAAATTTTCTTCTTTAATTATTTTAAGATTTTCAATTGCTACAGCACAAGCCACAGGATGTCCTGAGTAAGTATATCCATGATAAAATTCCCCACCCTCATTAATCATAACGTCAGAAACTCTTGAGCCAACCATAATACCTGAAAGTGGAATGTAACCAGAGCTTATACCTTTAGCCATAGTAATAATGTCAGGCTTGATATTGTAAGTATCAGAACCAAACCAATTTCCAGTTCTACCAAAGCCACATATAACTTCATCAACTACTAGAAGTATGTCATATTTTTTACATATTTCCTGAATTCTTGGCCAATAACTGTCAGGTGGTATTATAACTCCACCTGCTCCTTGAATGGGCTCCCCAATAAAAGCAGCAACATTTTCTGCACCTAATTCTATAATTCTTTCTTCAAGTTTATTTGCTGCGTACAAACCAAACTCTTCTTGGCTCATATTTTCTCCATATTTATACCAGTATGGTGGCATAATATGGCTAAAGCCTGGAAGTAGACCGCCTTGATCATGCATTCCAGTCATCCCACCAAGACTTACACCTATCATAGTGCTGCCATGATAAGCATACTCACGGCTTATAAATGTTTTTTTACTAGGTTGATTTTTTAAATCCCAATATCTTTTTACCATTCTTACAACAGTATCGTTTGCCTCGGACCCACTAGATGAGAAAAATGCATAATTTAAATCCTTAGGTGTAATTTCTGCTAGTTGTCTTGCAAGCTCAATTGATGGAACTGTAGTTGTTTTAAAAAAACTATTATAATAAGGAAGTTCTTGCATTTGTTCATAGGCAACTTCCGCCATTGACTTTCTGCCATAGCCTATATTCACACACCACAAACCCGACATAGCATCTAAAAGTTGCTTGCCATCACTATTTGTTAAATGAACTCCATTAGCTTTTGATATTATAATACTGCCTTCTTCTGCCAATGATTTAAAATCTGTAAATGGGTGAAGTTGATGCGCTGAATCAATTTCTTGCCACTGCTTTGTAGTTCTGTTGAGTATTGCCATGATTATTTAAATGCCTGTATTCCTGTTATTGATTTACCTAAAATTAAAGTATGAATATCGTGAGTTCCCTCATAAGTTTTAACTGTTTCCAAGTTCATCATATGTCGCATAACATGATACTCATCAGAAATTCCATTTCCACCTAAAATATCTCTAGCTAATCTAGCAATATCTAGAGCTTTTGAACAATTATTTCTTTTGATAAGGCTAACCATATCACTGTTTGTATTGCCTGATTCCATCAGTCTTCCAATCTTTATTGCTGCTTGTAGACCAAGCGCTATTTCAGTTTGCATATCTACCAATTTTGACTGTACTAATTGAGTCGCTGCAATTGGCTTGTTAAACATGATACGATCTAATGCATATTGTCTAGCTGTAGAGTAGCAAAATTCAGCCGCACCTAAAACTCCCCACGCAATTCCATAACGTGCGCTATTCAAGCAACTAAATGGGCCTTTTAAACCAATTACATTTGGTAATACTTTTTCATGAGGACACAGAACATCCTCCAAGACAATCTGCCCAGTAATAGATGCTCTTAATGATAGTTTTCCTTCAATTTTTGGTGTCGACAAACCTTTTGAACCTTTATCAATTATAAAACCTAATATTTTTCCATCTTCATCTTTTGCCCAAACAATTAAAACATCTGCCACTGGAGAATTACTAATCCATGTTTTTGTTCCGTTTAAAACATAACCATCATCTACTTTTTTTGCTGTAGTTTTCATTGAATTAGGATCGCTACCTGCATCAGGTTCTGTTAAACCAAAGCTTCCTATCAATTCTCCTTTAGCTAATTTAGGTAGATAAAAATCTTTTTGATCTTCAGAGCCATACTTATATATTGGAAACATTACTAAACTTGACTGAACTGACATCATTGATCGATATCCACTATCTACTCTTTCAATTTCTCTAGTAATTAAGCCATAGGTAATATAGTTAGTTCCAGCACATCCATAACCATTAATCATTGGACCCAAAATACCTAACTCACCCATTTCTTTTATAATTTCAGGATTAAATTTTTCGTGCCTATTTTCTTCAATAATTCTTGGCATTAACTTATCTTGGCAATATCTTTTTACAGACATCTGGACAATTTTTTCTTCTGAAGTTATTTGATCATCACTAATAAGAGGATCATCCCAAGACATTTCTTGTTTAAATTTTTCAGAATTGTTTTTTATGTTAAAGACCATATATATA
>JADHQX010000027.1 GCA_016777745.1 Candidatus Pelagibacterales bacterium | reverse complement strand
GGCGCCATGTTACCGATGGTAGCTCTGTCTGCTAATGTTAGATTTTTTAACCCTTCTCCATAAAACTCTACAAATTTTCCAACTACGCCCTTGTCTCTTAATTGCTTAACTACGGTTAACACCAAGTCTGTAGCTGTAGTTCCTTCTGGCATTTTATTAGTCACTTCAAATCCGATAACTTCTGGTATCAACATGGATACAGGCTCACCTAACATTCCAGCTTCGGCTTCAATTCCACCCACACCCCAAGCTAAAACGGAAAGACCATTAACCATAGTTGTGTGACTGTCTGTTCCAACGCATGTATCAGGATAAACATACTCTTCTCCATCATGTTTTTTAGTCCATGCTACTTTGGATAAATATTCTAAATTTACTTGGTGACAGATTCCTGTTCCTGGTGGAATAATTCTAAAATTATCAAAAGCTTGAGCGCCCCATTTTAAAAATTCATATCTTTCACCATTTCGTTCAAATTCTCTTTTAACATTTTTATCTAAAGAATCTTTCGTTGCATTTGTATCTACTTGAACAGAGTGATCGATTACCAAATCAACTGCAGACAAAGGATTAACCTTATTAGGATCTTTATTTTTTTTCTTAACTAATTCTCTCATTGCTGCAAGATCTGCGACAGCCGGAATTCCTGTAAAATCTTGTAGCAAAACTCGTGCTGGTCTGTATGCAATTTCCGTATTAGAAGTTTTGGTGTTTAACCACTCTTTCATAGCTAGAATTTGATTTTTAGTAACCGAAGCATCATCTTCATATCGAAGAAGATTTTCTAATAAAACTTTTAAAGATTTTGGAAGCCTGCCAATTCCTTCAAGACCATTTTTTTCGGCCTCGGGTAAACTATAATAATTGTATTCTTTATTTCCAACATTTAGTTTTGATAAAGATTTGAAACTATTTTTGCTTTTCATGTTCGAGGATAATTAATGATAAAACCTAAGTATTGCAACTACTAATGTGCAAATTTCTTCATACCGCCGTCTACATGTAGTAATTCACCAGTTATATATCTCGCTAGAGGCGAACATAAAAAAACTACTAAATTTGCAAGATCTTCAGGTTCCCCAAAGTACCCTGCGGGAATATTTTCTTTAATAAACTGTTTTCTCTCTTTTAAATTAGGGTGTCTTCTCTTTAAAATCTGCTCTGTTTTTAATCTTCCTGGAGATATATTGTTTATGGTAATTTTATCTTTTGCAACAATTCTTGAAAGTCCTTTGGACCAGGCATGAACTGCAGATTTTGCAGCATTAGCTACATTCACTTCTCTAGGCTCAACAGATCCAGTAATATTAATGACACGACCCCACTTGTTCTTCTTCATGATAGGAATAATTTTTGTCGTTAATTTTCTTAAAGCAGTAAAATTTAAATTCATGCCCTCCTCCCAAAAACTTTCTGGTGCATCCCAGGTAGTAGGCCTAGATCCTCCTGCCGAATTGATTAAAACATCAATAGAGCCAAGTTTACTTAAAGCAAAATTCTTAATTTTTACATCTGCATTTTTAGAAGTGACGTCCAATGAGAGAATAAATACTTTTGTTTTATATTTTTTAGCTATCGATTTAGCAACATCTTGAAGGGGTTTTTTTCTTCTAGCAACTAGCACTAATTCACAGTCTTCTGAAGCAAGAATTGTTGCAATAGCCCTTCCCAATCCTTGGCTAGCACCAGTTACCACACACCTTTTATTTTTTAATTTAAGATCCATCTATTTTAGAAGGGATTTTGGTATTTGAACTTCACCAGACATAATTAGTCTTGCGTGCCTAGTCGTCGTTGCTACTACATCCACAATCTCTTCCCCTTCTCTTTTTAATTTAACTTTTATTTTTAAAGAACCGGTTGGATGCTCTACTGCAAATTCTCCCTCATCTGAAAAGTCTGAGTAAAAGTCATTACATATAGTTCCTTTAGATTTTGAAGCCGTCGCTAGACAAACAGTTCCCGTAATTGCATGTGAGCTATGGCATTGCCAAGGCATAAAATATCTTGATCTAATGCTACCTGTTTCTGATTTTGAAAGTAATGCCATTTTGGGAATAACAGATTTGGTCACATCCCCAAAACCAATCATTTTTCCAACTTTAAGTCTAATGCTATTCATCTTGTCAATTAAATCTTGTTTTTGATTAAGCTCTAAATGACTTTCGTTTCCTGTAAGACCAAAATCTTTAGCTCTAAATAAAAGCATAGGCATTGCAGAATCAACCATGGAACATTCTATCCCATCAATTACATCTATTTTATTGCCAGTGGGAAATAGCTTTTTAGTTTTCGATCCAATCACTTCTAAAAAATTGATATCAATTGGTGACCCTGGATTGGGAACCCCATCAATTTTTAAATCCCCCTCATAAGCAACAATTTTATTTGGGGTGCGCACCACTTCTTCAATTTTCATACCCGTATTAACATCGCGGATGACAACTTTAGTAGAGCCTTCTTGCGCTTCTACCAGTCCTTTTTCTATGGAGTATGGACCCACACCCACAAGAATATTTCCACAAGACGGCTTTGTATCAACGATGGGCTCGTCTATTTTTACCTGGGCAAATTGATAATTAACATCAATACCTTCTTCATCGGATTTTGAAATAATGGCCACTTTGCTTGTGACTGGTTCAGCTCCACCCAAACCATCTATTTGTCGGTTATCAGGAGATCCCATTACTGCCAACAACACTTTATCTCTAGTTTGAACATCTGCTGGTAGATCATCTTTTAGAAAGTAAGGACCTCTTGAAGTTCCGCTTCTCATAAAGATACAAGGTATTTTTAATTGATCATTCATAATTAATATAATTTAGTATAATTTAGCTTTTGTATATATTATATCAAAATTAGAATGTCAGGGAAAAAAAAAGCTTTAGTTATATCTGCTCATGCTGCTGATTTTGTGTGGAGGTGTGGTGGAGCTATAGCTTTGCACCAAAAACTTGGTTACGAAGTTACTGTAGTTTGCTTATCTTTTGGAGAAAAAGGCGAAAGTGCGAAGCTATGGAAGCAAGGAGGCATGACTTTAGAAAAAGTCAAATCTATTAGAAAAAAAGAAGCAGAAAATGCTTCCAAAGAATTAAATGTTCATAATTTAATTTTTCTTGATCTAGGAGACTATCCATTAAAACTAGGTGCAAAAGAAGAGTTGATGTTAGTTGATATTATAAGAAGAGTTCAACCTCAATTTATGTTCACTCATTCAAAATATGATCAATACAATACCGATCACATGTATACGACAGAATTTGTTTTAAAATGCAGAATGATTGCGCAGGCTTGGGGTCACAACCCAGGTGAAAAAATATTAGGATCGCCTCAGTTATACTTATTTGAACCACACCAAACTGAACAAATGGGTTGGGTACCAAATATTTTTTTAGATATTAGTGATGTTTGGGAAAACAAAAGAAAAGCAATTGAGTGCATGGAAGGACAGCAGCATCTTTGGAATTATTATACAAATGTTGCAGAAAATAGAGCTAATCATTTTAGAAGAAATTCAGGAGGTCAGTCTGGTGGTAAACAAGCAAAATATGCCGAAGGTTTTCAAACTGTATTTCCATCGTGTGTGGATGAGTTATCGTGAGTAACGTAGTTATCCAAAAAATCAATAGAGTTAATCAAGCAATAATCCAAGAATTACAAAATTGTGGGGTCTCAACAGTTCATGAGGCACAAGGTAGAAAGGGGTTGTTGGCAGATCGCTTAAAACCTATTTATTTAGGTTCAAGAATTGCAGGCTCTGCAGTAACCGTATCGGTTCCACCTTGTGATAACTGGATGGTTCATGTTGCTATAGAACAAATTAAAAAGGGAGACATAATGGTGATCGCTCCAACCTCCCCCTCTAATGCAGGATATTTTGGTGATCTTCTTGCAACCTCCGCAAAGACAAAGGGATGTATTGGATTGATTATTGATGCAGGGGTAAGAGATATTAAGGAATTAACGGAAATGCAATTTCCAGTATGGTCTAAGACTATTTTTGCTCAAGGTACAGTAAAAGAAACATTGGGCTCTGTGAATATTCCAATTATATGTGCAGAAGAAATTATTAATCCAGGAGATATTATAATTGCAGATGACGATGGTGTATGCGTGGTTAGGTTTGCTGAGGCAGAAGAGGTTTTGAAAAAATCAAAACTACGTATTCAAAATGAAAATGAAAAAAAAGAACGCTTTAAAAAAGGCGAATTAGGTCTTGATATTTATGAAATGCGAGAGCGTTTGAAAAATAAAGGCCTTAAATATGAATAGCTCTACCAATGAAGAAACCTTAACTGTAGGTCTTGTAGGCTTTGGTGAGGCGGGTCAGGCAATTGCAAAAAGCTTAAGAAAAGAGAAATCAATTAATATATGTGCTTTTGATAAAAATTTCTGTTCAGAAATATCTATTAAAAAACAATACACAAAGACAAAAATTAAGCTATTTAACAATCCAAAAAAACTTGCTGAAAAAGCAAATATAATTATTTCCGTTGTTACGGCAGAACAATCAGCAAACGCTGCAAAGAAAATTTCAAAACACTTAAACAAAAATCATATTTATTTAGATGGAAACTCCGTGTCTCCTGGTACTAAAATAAAAACTAATACAATAATTAAGTTTTCAGGAGCAACCTACTATGACTTGGCAATTATGGCTCCTATTCATCCGTTAGGACATAAAACAAAAATGTTAGTTGCAGGCTCTAACAATACCAAAATTAAAAAAATATTAAAAAAACTAAAATTTAATTATGAGTGGGAAAGTTCAGAAATTGGAAAAGCTGCTGTTGTAAAAATGTTAAGATCCATCATGATCAAGGGAGTTGAATCTTTATTAACAGAATGTATTACTGCCTCTGAAAAAATTGGCATTCACGACAGAATTCTTTTGTCTGCAGAAAAAACACTGGGTATTAAAAATATAAAAAAATTAGCAGATTATTTTATGGAACGATCTGCTCTACACGGGCTTAGAAGATCTGATGAAATGAATGAGGTAGTAAAAACTTTAAAAGAAATGAAACGTTCTTCACATATGTCAAAAGCTATCTCCATCCATCAAAAAATGATTGGAAAATTAACACTTAAAAAAAAATTTAAAAATAAGATACCTCAAGATAGAATAAAAATAGCTAGAGCTATAAGAAAAGTTTAAATTCAAAAAAATTATATTACTTAAATGGCCAAGGTAATTTAACAAAATGCTGAAGCAATCCTGGAGGAAAATCTAGAACCATAAAGTAAGACAAGGTAATAATTGTTGAAATACCACATCCAGTTAGAATTAAAATTTTAACCATGCTTAAAGTAGTTTTGTTTTTCATTAAGGCTATAAAAAAAGCAACGATTGCAATGATAAAACCAAAAATACTAGATAGGACAACTAACAAAACAATCCACGAAAATGCCTTGAATAAATCTTTAGTATCCTTCGTTGTGAAAGTTGTATTGATCATGGTTGCTAATAATTTATTGTTAAAGAATAAAACGTAAGTATAAAGCGAAAGCATAATAACTGAAACTGAGCCAGGGAAAATTCCACCCATCAACTGATGTTGGAAAGAATCATAAGCTGAGGCAGCAAAAAAAATCAGAATAATAAACAAAAATACGTTTTGAACATTAAACTTGAATAAATCTTTTACAGTGTATTTTAGGGTTACTTCTTTCTTTTTAGACATGTTCGAACCTAAGTAAACAGAAAAGATTGTAATTAAAAAAATAACAATAACACCTGGCTTTAATAAGAATTTAAAATCATAAAATTGAACAGCTTGGTAAAGATAAGTTTCTAAAGTATCGGACAAAACAAACCCAATTAACAAAGCGGGTCTTGGCCAATTAAAGTTTTTCATCAAAGTACAAAATGCACCTAGAACAACCAAAATGAATATATCATTAACACTTCTCGTGACCTGAAATGCCGCAAAGCAAATAATCATGATCATGAATGGAGCAAGAATTCCATATGGTATTCTTGTTATGTGAGCAACTTTACCTGATAGAAAAAAACAAGTTCCCGCACCAATCACATTAGCTAAAGCTAAAGACCAAACCATTACATAAACAAATTGCAAATTTCCAGTAATTAAGCCGGGTCCTGGTTCAATTCCAAGTAAGGTCAACCCTCCAAGAAAAACGGCCATACTTCCACTTCCAGGAATACCAAATAATAATGTGGGAACTAATCCCCCACCTTCTTTTGCATTATTTGCTGACTCTGGAGCAATAACACCACGGATGTCTCCTTTTCCAAATTGACTTTTATCTTTAGATGTTTGAACAACATGTCCATAAGCAATCCAATCAACCACACTTCCACCAAGGCCCGGAAGAATTCCCACTAAACAACCAAGTGCAGAACATCTTAAAACAATCCATTTTTCTTTTACAGTATCTCGCAAACCTTGCATCCATCCACTTCCTAATGGTTCTTTTTTAAGAGCGATGGTTTTATTTTTTCTTAATAAGTCACAAATTTCAGGCACTGCAAATGCAGCCAGTCCGATCGTGACCACTTTAAGTCCGTCATATAAATAATAATAATCAAATGCCAATCTCCACTCTCCTGTTGCAGGAGCGCTACCTATAGATCCAAGTAAAAGACCCAGTCCACAAGCTAAGAATCCTTTTATAAGACTGTCGCCTGACAAAACTCCCACCATACTTATGCCTAATATTCCCAACATAAAAAGCTCTGCGGATCCGAAAAATAAAATAATTGGTTTTGCAATAATGACTATTAAAGTAAGAATGACCGCACCAAATAAACCACCAAATAACGAAGCAGAGAATGCTGCCCCTAAAGCTCTCGCACCTTGTCCTTTTTTAGCTAATGAGAAACCGTCTAATACAGTTGCTTGAGAAGCAGTTGATCCTGGTATTCCCATTAATACCGAAGTAAAAGTATCTGACGTTGGCACTACCGCAATTAGACCAATCAACATTGCCAAAGCTGAAACAGGGTCCATTCCATAAATAAAAGGCATCAGAACGGAGAAGCCAACTATCCCTCCAAGTCCTGGTAAAATTCCAACAAAAATTCCTAGAAATACTCCTAATAGTAAATATAAAAAATGCTCACCTGAAAAGATTAAGACAAATGCACTTAAAAGAGAATCTAGCATATAATTAAAAAGGCCACTTACATATTAATCAAGTGGCCTTTTTTTTAAAGTTTATTAATGATTAAAACTTAACTCCATACTTTGTAGTAACGAAGTTTTTTAACCATTTTAAATCATCAGCAGGAACAATCATCGCTGCTTTTAAAATACCTTCAACTCCAGATCCGGTTACCTGATTGTAAACCCCTAATCTTTTGTTTCTAGTTTTTTTAAACTCATCTGATTTAGTAACTTTTACAAAAGCATCTCTGTAAGCTTTTACAATTGCTGGATCCGTACCTGTTGGTAAGAACACCATTTTTTGAGATGAAAATCCTGCAGTTAAGAAGGCTTTCCAAACTCTAAAAGCTGGACCAGATGGCTTTTTGCCTTGAACTGATTCATAGTATTCTGCCCAATGCGGTAAATTTGGAAAAGTAGGATCTCTTTCAATAACACCGCTTGAGTTAACAACACCCCATGTAAACAATGGCACAGCTTTGCCTTCTTTTACCATAGGAGTTACTTTGGATTTGTAAGATGAAGTAGTTTGATAATCAATTGTTGTCTCACCACGTTCAAACGCTACTCTAGAAGGTCCTCTACCTTTCATTCCAAATACTGGCTTCACTTGTAAACCTAGCATTTCAAATGCAAGAAGTGGAATTAGATCTAAAGATGTAGCACCATTACTTCCAAATTTTAAAGATACACCTTGTAGCTTTTTAAAATCAGCTTTTGATTTATAAAATTTTGAAGATGTGTAAGCAACTCCACCTGTAGGTGTTGCTAGAACAATTGTTTTGCTCCAATCTTTATATTCATATTTAACTCTCTTATCTCCTAGAAGATAAGGAAATTTAACAGATCCTGAATCACCATAAATAGTTAACCCATCACCATTTTTCATTGTAGAAAATTTATTTGTACAAGTAGTTCCTCCACCACCCGGACAATTATTTACAACAACATTTGGATTTCCTGGAAGAGCTTTAGACAACATTGGTGCATAAAATCTTGACCATTTGTCCGAACCACCTCCTGGAGAGAATGGAATTAACCACTCAACTGTTTTGCCAGAAAAATCTACCGCTCCAGCGTTTGTTGCAAACATAAATACTGCCGCAACAAGACTTACTAATTTTTTATTCATTATTATTCCCCTTATTAGTTATAATATTAAAAAGAATATACTCAGTATAATGAAAAAGTTAAAGGAGTTTGTTTTTAATATTTTTCTTATTTAAAGAAGTATTTTGAGCTAAGATTAATAAATTTAAACAAAAACAATTTATCAAAATTAAAAATTTATGCATTTTTATGACGCTTTAGCTGATGCCTTTATAGCAGAAGATGTTAACCAAGTATTTGGATTGCTAGGAGATGGAAATATGCATTGGTCTTCTGCCATGTCAGATAAAGGCGTTGATTTTTTTTATTCGAGACATGAGCACTGTGCAGTTTCAATGGCCATGGGATATGCAAGGGCAAAAGATAAAATCGGTGTTGCTACTGTTACTTGCGGACCTGGATTAACTCAAACTATGACTGCTCTCACTACAGCTGCGAGAGCAAAAATTCCTTTGGTAGTTTTTGTTGGAGAATCTCCTTTAAAAGCAAATTGGTATAACCAAGAATTAGAACAAGCTCCTTTTGTAAATGCATGTGGAGTTGAATACTATTCCATCAGACATCCAAAAAAATTATTTCATACCGTTAGAGAAGTTTTTTTTAAAGCTAGAACTAAACAAATACCCATTGTGTTGGGAGTTCCTTTTGATTTGCAAGAGTCAGAGTATCTGGAAGACGCAAAGCCTTTGCCGTCCTCTTCTTTAAATTGGGATCTTCAAAGACCAGGTCCCGATCCAAAGTATCTACACAATGCTCTAGAAATAATTAAGAGTGCAAAAAAACCAATTATTATTGGTGGTCTTGGAGCTATAAAATCTAAAGCCAAAGAATCTATTGTTAAGCTTGCTGACAAAATAGGAGCTTTGCTTGCAACCACATTGCCAGCAAGAGGCTTGTTTGAAGATCATGATTTTTCATTAAATGTAGCTGGTGGATTTTCATCTGATATTGCAAGAGAATGCTTTCAACAATCAGATCTGATTATTGCGGTTGGTACAAGTCTAGCTTCTCACGCTGCAGATGCAGGTAAACTTTACCCCAATGCAAAAGTAATGCATATAGATTTAGAACCAAAACCAATTAACCATGGAAGAGTTGCTTCTCATTGTTGGGTGCAAGGAGATGCGCTAACAACGATTAATCAAATTCTTGAAACGATCAATAACAATCAAAATTATAAAGAATTAAACACACATCAAGACTGGAGGAGTGATAAATTAAAAGATGCCATCAACAATCTTCCAGAAGATAAAGAACAATTCGAAGAAAAAGAAGGATATCTAGATCCAAGAAAATTTATTAAAGAATTAGACAGTGTACTTCCCAAGGATTTGTTCATGGTGAACTCATCTGGTCATTGCTCTTACTTCTCTGCACACATGAAGGGCAGGTCTCATGAAAATTTTTTAACAATTAGAGAGTTTGGAGCTATTGGTAATGGATTGTCCTATTCCATAGGAGCGGCTATCGCAGAAAAAGACAAGCAGATTGTATTAATTGATGGTGATGGCGGTTTTATAATGCACGTTCAGGAATTAGAATCAGTAATAAGACATAAGCTTAAGGTACTCTTTATAGTTCTAAACGATGAAGCTTATGGTTCTGAAATACACAAATTGCGCCAAGATGGTATTTCTGAAAAAGGAGCTGTTTTTGGTCCGTCTTCACTATCATCAATTGCAAAAGGTTTTGGCCTAGAATCAAAAAAAATTACAAAAGTTTCTGAGCTACAAAAAGCTTATAATGAATTCACAAAAAGTAGTACCTCTGTACTGTGGGATGTTTTAATTTCTGACAAGGTTCTTTCACCTGCAATGAGAAGACTGGTTTCTTCTAAAAAAAATACTTAATTTAAATTTTTGATTTAGCCCAATCTATTAAGACATCTGCTATTTCATGATTATTTTTTTCTAACATCATCATGTGGCCATTGCCTCTTATATTTTTATCCTGCAGTCGAATGAATTCATGATTCACTCCTGCTTGCTTTAAAAAATTACTTGTCCCATGATCATAAGGTGAATGATAAGAAGCTTCTGCGGATACAATTACAATTGAAACTTTTTTTAAATTAACCAACTGTCTTGGTGGCTCTTTTTGCAAATAACATTGTACCAAATTATCTTCTGTCATTTCTGGATCTAAACTTGAGGTTAAACTTTCATTTTCTTTTAAAGGAGGATCAAAAGTCATAGGCAGATAAGTAATTCCTCCAGGTCTATCTGGCTTTGAAGCAGTGATGTACCAAGACTTGTCACCTTCTCTTTTTGTATCAGTCTTCGAGTTCTTTAAGTGAGATTGTGCATGCCCACCATAAGCAACATTAAAGAATGGTGGTCCATTAGGTTCTATAGCTAATAATCCTAGAACTTTATCTGGTCTGACATCTCCTGCTAACCAGCAAAAAGGACCTCCCTGGCTATGACCCAATACAAAAGCGGGTCCAATTTGATCTAACAAATCTGCCAATGCAACTCTCGACATTTTTTCAATTTCAATTCTATCTACCATCGTATTTACTTGTGAGGCCATATATTGATCAAAAATTGCATTTCCTCTTTTTCCATTTTCTGGCCATTGAGAATGCAAATTGGCTTGGGGCCAATTACCCATATCCTTCATTGCAGTAAATCTTCTTTCACAATCGTCTAGATCTAATTCTCTATCTATGTATTCTCCATAAAGAGTGGATGAGTAACCAGACCGTCCTCGTCCTGGCTGATCTACAACAAATACTTCAAATCCTGCGAGTAGAAAATCATGCACCCATCCTCTTCTACCGTCTGGCGTGCTTAGGAAGCCGGCTCCTGTTTGACCTCCGCCATGAATGAGAATAATTTTATGATTAAATTTTTGATTTTGAGGAGTGAATTGCTCAACATACATTGTGCCTTTAACAATTTCTTTATTATCAATTTTTGTTTTTATTCCTCCCACAAAAAAACATTTATGATCTTTAATATTAAGCTCTTTACTGTCCGTTGGATGTAATGAATTAGTCAAATATTGATTGGTTAGAGTCTTTTAGTTACCCCACCCCTTTCACCTGTATTAAGTTGATTTGCAAATTCTGGAGCCATAGGTCTTGGTTCTGGTGCGTTCAACCAGACTCTATAAAGTAATCTTTTTTTATTTATATCTTCATCATCTACCACTGCTGTTCTTGTGTGATAACAAACTCTATTGTTCAAAACTTGTATATCGCCATCTTCCAACATCATTTTAAGATGAAATTCATTTTTTTGCGTAAGTTCTTGAACATAATCGACTGCAGATTGGCTTAAACTATCTAGACCTCCAGATTTTTTTTCTGCTCCAAGTTCTATTTGAATTTTATTAAATCTCGAACACATCTTTCCTTTAAAATAACTGAACACAGGTATAGGGTGAGCGCTCAACTCCTTTTCTGTTTTCCCTTTTCCAATTAAGTCTATGTAAAAACCTTTACACAATACCTCTAGGTATTCCGGTTTGTTTTTTAAAATTTCATTATATATTGCTAAGGAACTTACCACTCCACTTTCCCCTCCTTCTTTAGCTCTTTTTACACATAACAATGCAACATGATCACAACTATCAGTGTGAGCGTCAATTTTTGCAGTTGTCCTATGAAGTCGGATTCCTTGTCTATAAGGATTGTCACCGACGTTTTTATCTCCATAGTCTTTAACTCCACTCATCATTTCACCCATGGAATTTTGCGGAATACCCGTTCCTAAGTAAGAACATATACCCCAATAAATAGTTTGAATGGTTAATTGATCATATTTTTTCGGGTCAAGTCCTCTTAGTCTTACAAATCCCCTACCATTTTGCAGGGTATCAAGTTGTTTTTCCAAAACTTCATTTAAAGAATCTAAAATAAAATCACTTTTAGAAAAAGAAGTTGGTGCTAAATTTGTATTAATTATTTTTTTGGCGGCCTCCTCTAATTCAAAAATTTCTTTTTTGGAAAATATATACGTCCACTCATTTTCGTCTTTAAAGTCAGAAACTTTCCAAACGCAAGGTTCGAAGATGGGGGTTTTTAATATTTCCATATTAGTAAGTTAATTTATTTTAGATGCTCGATTAATTTTTTGGTAAATTCCGTGGTAGACAATGTTCCGCCAATATCAGGTGTTCTTGTCTCGGGATTTATAACCATTTTATCAATCGCATTTTCAATTAATTCAGCTATTTCTTTTAATTGATTGTTGTTATTTTTTTTTCCTAACCAGTCTAATAACATGGCAGTAGAACCAATTAATGATACCGGATTTGCAATATTTTTTCCTGCTATATCAGGAGCTGAACCATGTTGAGCTTGCGCAATGCAAAAATTATCCCCTGCATTAATTGATTCTGCAAGACCAAGTCCTCCTGCAATTTCGGATGCAGCATCTGACAGATTATCTCCAAATAAATTGGTAGTTAAAATCACATCAAATACCGAGGGATCCCTTATTATTAATGCAGACATAGAATCTACAATTTGTTCTTTATATTCC
>JADHQX010000026.1 GCA_016777745.1 Candidatus Pelagibacterales bacterium | reverse complement strand
GGTGTGCAGGGCTTTGATCCAAATTATAAAGGCAAGATGTTAGGCAATGATAGCCTTGCCGATGAAGAGATATGGCAGTTAATTGACTATATAAAAAAAGTTTGGCCTACCAAAATTCAAGATGTTTATAGTAAAAGATATAACTAAAACTTTTTTAACACTCCTGTAGATTATTTTTTAAAATAACACCCTGTTTGTTCTGAAAAAGTTGATTTGATCTTATAATCTTCATGCTTAATAATAATTTCTTTTTTTTCCAAATCCACTTCATATCCAATCATCTTAATTTGATTCAACAGATCTACATCAGTCGAAGCCATTATAAGTTCGTAAGATGAATCACAGTAATTTTTTTCTAACTTTGATATGAATATACATGTGCAATAATGTTTTGCAGTTGCATTAAGTCCTAAAAGCGTATCATCAGCCATAGCGTAATTAATTTTAAGTAAAAAAATTAATGTAATAACAGTAATTATATAGTAAAAGTTCTTTAGAAAATTATGCATACTTTTTATAAAGTTATAAGTTTATTATCTCTAATTCTGCTTATGGTCAATCCATCATTTGCAATTATAAATCAATTATCACATGACGAATCACTAGAATGGCCCACAGATCATTGGCCTGAAAAAAAAATACAATTGGATGATCAAGATTTTAAAAAAATTATAGATTATACTTTTTCAAATGAATCTATTGAAACCCTTGGACGAACAAATGCTCTGCTAATTGTTCAAAATGGCTTCATTGTTTATGAGAAATATAATGAGCCTATAAATAGAAATACCAAGCTAATTTCTTATTCAATGGCAAAAAGTTATATTGGGTTACTTACTGGTATGATGATTGATAAGGGTTTTATTGAATCCAAAGATGAAAATAATTTATTAAAAGAGTGGCAAGATAATAGAAAAAATATATCAATTTCTCATTTATTAAATATGCAATCTGGTTTGGATTTTGTTGAGGAATATGACAATAATGGCAGGTCAGATACACTTGAAATGTTATTTGGTAATGGAAGATTTGATCAAGCATCATTTGCAGCTTCTTTTGCCCTTAAATCCATTGCTCCTGGTATGAAGTTTAATTACTCAACTGGGGAGACTAATATTTTAAGCAAAATTATTAAATTAAGGCTTCAAGAGCAAAATTTAAATTACCAGAATTTTATAAATGATAATTTATCTAGTAAAATTGGATTAAAAAATACCATATTCGAATTTGATGACTCTGATACTTTTATCGGGGGCAGTTCTGTTTTTGCAAATGCAAGAGATTATGCGCGTTTTGGATATCTTTATTTAAGAGATGGGCAGTGGGATGGAGAAACGATAGTTTCCAAAAGTTGGATAGATGACACTAGAAAACCTGCAAAAAATACTAATAAAATGTACAGCAACAAGTTTTGGATGCCTCATCCAGCTTCCCCAATAAGTATACCAAAAGATACCTATTATTGTGCAGGTTTTGGTGGTCAATATATATTAATGATACCTTCAAAAGATATGGTTGTAGTTAGACTTGGGGAGACATATGTGGAAGACGATAAAGTTTTAGAAAATTTGTCTGAAATTATTAATTTCTTTCCAATTAGATGACAATACGTATAAGTCAATATATCAACCACTTATAAGATAAATTTTCCTAATATTTTTGGTATATTATTTTTAAAATTAAAGTAACCCTTATTTGAAAATTGCCAGCAGTATAAATCCTCATTTTTAACAATCATATTTAAATTAAGCTGAAGTGACTTCTCTATTTTTTTTAAATAGTCTAAATTTTCACCAATAAATGGGTAAATAATATCAAAATCTTTAATCGAATTAGAAATATTTGCTATAGTATCATGATTTACTACTTTAGAATTTTTATATTGGCTAGAGGTATCGTGAACTAAATTTTTTTTAAAATTAATTACATTTTCGTTCAACTTTATTTTTCTTAGATTATTCTCAAGATGTACAATAAATATATTCTTGTAATTTTCTCTATATTTTTCAATCAATAAATCAGTATCAAATACAATTAAAGAGTCATTTTTTATTTCTGAATTTGAATATGATGGATTAGACAATTCATATAAATTGTTTTCAGTTATCGCGCTGGCAGTTTCATTTAAATTAATATTATTAAATTTATTCAATGTAAACTTTTCAATATTCCAAGATTTTGCTAAATAGTGCTTACCCTTAGTCTGCAACCCAGCAACCCATCTCCAACTAAGTGTATTTGATGCAGCATCACCATCTAATAAATTTTCTAAAAAAAACTGAGCTCCTAGTTGCCATGGTAGTTTAAGTGTGAAAATCCAAATACTAGCAAACCACATTCTTGTATGGTTATGTAAATAGTTATGTTCTTTAAGTTCTAATACCCATTCGTTAAAGCATTTTATATCTGTATTGCCATTAATAGCATCAAAGTAATTTTGATTAGTTTTAATAGTTTCTACACTTGAGATGAAATCATTCCATACATTGGGTCGTAATTCGAGCCAACCTTTCCAATAAAGTCTCCAAAAAATTTCCTGTATAAATTTTTCAACTTTTATATATGGATATTTTTTTAAAACAGATTTAACAATATCAAATTCAAATAAAACTCTATGAGAAATATAAGGAGATAATAATGAAATATTATTTCTATTTTGTGGCCCATAATCAAAATTTCTAAGCTTTGAATAATCTAAAATATATTTTTCAATAAATTTCTTTAGATGATTTTCAGCAAAAGTTTTATTTGGGATAAATTCCATGATTTATAATATGGTTTAAATTGTTTCTTTTCCAAGGTATTTAACATATGTTTTTAAATATGAAACTTTCTATTTCAAAAAACACTATACCATTTGTTGTTATTATTGGTGGGTGTATTTTATTACTGATATCATTTGGTATTCGTCATTCTTCAGGATTATATTTATCTCCTGTTTCTAATCAGCTAGGTACAGGGAGAGAAGTGTTTGGTTTTGCTATTGCAATCCAATTTTTAATGATTGGTTTTGGATCGCCTATTTTTGGTGCTATTGCTGATAAATATGGCTCAGGCCAAGCTGCCTTATACGGAGTTGTTTTATTTATTATTGGCTTATACCTATTTTCATTAGCAGAAAGCCCTGCATTTTTAATTTTTTCGCAAGCTATCTTTGGCTTAGGTTGTGCTGGTTGTGGTACAGCCGTTGTACTCGGTGCTGTTGGTAAGACTGTTTTGGAAAAAAACAGAACCCTAGCTTTAGGTGTAGTTATGGCCGCAGGATCACTAGGTCAATTTTTGATTGTTCCATTGGCTGGATTTTTAATTACAGCAAGCGATTGGCAAAGATCAATAGTATACCTCTGCTTTATTGCACTGATAATGTTTATATTTTCATTAGCACTAAACTTATCAGGTAAAAATTTTGAAACCAGTCAGAATCAAGACCGTCTTTTAAAATCTGTACTAGCTGAAGCATTTGTAAATAAAAGTTATGTCTTACTTACGGCAGGTTTTTTTGTATGTGGGTTTCACGTTGCATTTGTTGCTACACATCTACCAGCATATCTGGAAGATTTATCTTTATCTGCTTGGGTTGGATCTTGGTCGCTTGGTTTAATTGGATTATTCAACGTAGTGGGTACACTTATGTTTGGTCGATTAGGTGACAGTAAATCTAAAAAAAACTTACTTGTTATTCTTTATAGCCTAAGATCAATTTTATTTTTAATTTTTATTTTCCTACCAAAAACTGAAATTACCATTTTAATTTTTGCTGCTTTATTGGGTATTTTGTGGCTTTCAACTGTACCGCTCACAAGTGGAATAATTTCGGTAATTTTTGGGTCTAGATATATGTCAATGTTATATGGATTTACCTTTTTATCACACCAGCTTGGCTCATTTGCTGGTGCATGGTTTGGAGGTAGATTTTATGATATTTACAGCTCATATGAAATTATGTGGTGGATTTGTGTAGCGCTTGGATTTGCTTCAGCTTTAATGCATTTTCCAATTTATGAAAAGTCTCTAGAGAAAAACCTCACTTAAGGTATAATTAGATTATGAATGATCTAGAAATTTATTCTTATGGTGTGCCAATTGTACTTGGCTTAATTTTAGCTGAAGTAATTTATTCATCTTCAAAAAACCTTGGATACTACTCATTAAAAGACAGTCTTGCTGGGTATGGTTTATTAGTTGGGAATATCTTAATTAATTTTCTAACTAAAGGATCAGTATTATTTTTCTATATTTATTTATATCAATTTAAGTTAGTGGCAATCAATGACTTATTAAGCCCAGTATATGTATGGGTATTAACCTTTATAACAATTGACTTTATATTTTATTGGTATCATCGCTGCTCACATAGGGTTAGATTTTTATGGGCTGTGCACATGAATCATCATTCTAGCGAAGAAATGAATTTTTCAGTTTCATTAAGACAAGCTTGGTTTGGCCCTTTAACAAAAATACCATTTTTTATGTTTATGCCGTTGCTAGGTTTTGATCCAATAATTACAGCAGCAGCAGGAATTATTTTAACGCTATGGGGAGTACTAGGACACACACAATGGATTAATAGACTTGGACCATTAGAATATATCTTTGTCACACCGTCTGCACATAGAGTTCACCACGGCTCTAATGAAGAATACCTAGACAAAAATTATGGTAACTTTTTGATTATATGGGATAGATTATTTGGAACATTTGCAGATGAAAAAAGTAAAGTTGTTTATGGGATAGTAGACAATGTAAAAACATTTAATCCTTTAAAAATTACGTTTCAATTTTGGATTACAATGTATCAAGATTATAAAAATGCAAAATCACTTAAAGACAAAATCTTATGTTTTGTGGGCAGACCTGAATGGAAGCCAGACAAATAAAAGATGAATAAAAATGAACGGGTTAAATTTATTGAAAAGACATTAAATAAAATCTATCCCTCTACTCCAATACCATTAAATCACGTAAATAAATTTGAACTATTAGTAGCTGTTTTACTTAGTGCTCAGTGTACTGATGAACGGGTTAATCAAGTTACACCACTATTATTTAATAAGGCTAATAATGCTTATTTAATGAAAAAAGTTTCATTAAATACTATTTATAAAATTGTAAAGCCTTGTGGTTTAGGTCCAAAAAAATCAAAAGCCATTTATGATCTATCTAGAATACTTATCGAAAAATTTAATGGCGAAGTCCCTGAAGACTTTATCGAATTAGAGAAATTGCCAGGCGTGGGACATAAAACTGCAAGTGTTGTGATGTCTCAAGGATTTGGTCATCCAGCTTTTCCTGTTGATACGCATATCCATCGACTAGCACAGAGATGGGGCTTAACCAATGGTAAGAATGTTGTACAAACTGAAAAAGATTTAAAAAAACTGTTTCCAGAAAAAGCATGGAACAAACTACATTTACAAATTATCTTTTATGGTAGAGAGTTTTGTACAGCAAGAAGTTGCTTTGGAGTCGAATGTAAAATTTGCCATACTTGTTATCCAAATAGAAAAAAACCAATCAAAACTTCAAAAGCTTAGCTATTTATTTTTACGGGCAAATATAAAAGATTTAATACAAAGTAAGGTGAATATAAAACCTGTAATCAACATCATTAATTTTGAGCTATCTGCCCAAAAATTTTCAAAAGGATTACCAAGACTTCTAAAAAAATCGAGACCACCAAGAAATATGATCAAACCAAAAGTTACCACAATGTGCATTAGCAATTTTTTCTTATTTGGAAATAATAAAGCTAAAATTGCAAAGAGCAGTACTGGTAAACCAAACATTGATGGAATATATGAAGTAATTGAATTGCTAGCACTTAAGTAACTCACTCCAACCCCCCATAAGATAAGAAATAATCCATAGATAAGTGAAATTTTTTCCATGGTTAAACCGGCAAATGTATATTCATTTTTATTAATCATAATGTCCAATAGTTAGTCTATATTTTATTTTTGTCCATATAAATAATAATACCTGTAATCAAAGTAACCATTGCAATAACCAAAGACAAATTAATCCAGATGCAATCGTTGCTATTACATTTCTTGAGATTAAAGCAATAAATACCGCAAAGCATGCAGCCATAATTCTGAGGTTTTCAAATATAGAAAAGTTTATAGTACCTTCATTAATTAAAACTTCAGGTACAATAATTGCAGTTAATAGTGCGGTAGGAACATAATGTAGAGGAGTTTCAACCCAAACAGGCATTTTGTTAGCAATAGATTTGTTAAACATAGAAAACCTTGTGCTAAAAGTAATTATACCGGCAATTATCATGACAATCCAAATCATTTGTTAAGACTCCTTATTTCTTTTAAATAATATTGTGGCAATCCACCCAGCACATATGCCACCAAGCCCAGCAAATATAAGCCATAGTTTCCATGGTAATGGCTGTAGAACGATTGATAATACGCCTGCGGTTAAACAGGCAATCAAGTCAGCCTTTGTTTTTAATATAGGTATAACAATAGCAATAAAAGTTAATGATACAGCAAATGTTAAAGACCATTCTTCAGATATAAAAGATGCACCTAAAACACCAAATATAGTTGCAATTTGCCAGCCCAACCAAAGAGTTATCCCGCTGCCCAAAAAATAGTAATGGTTATATTTTGAAAATTCTTTATCGCGATATCTATTAATCATAACAGCATAAGATTGATCTGTTAGAAGATAGGCAAGCAGTAGGCGCCACCTGAGGGGTAGGCTCTCTACATACTTTGTAAGTGATGCGCTATAAAGAAGATGTCTAAGATTAACTATGGCCACAGAGCTACCTACAATAAAAGATGGAACTCCAGCTGACCAAAGCTGTACAAATACAATCTGACTAGCACCACCAAAAATAATTGAAGACATTAATATTGCCTCTAGAATAGAGAGACCACTGGCCATAGCTATTACTCCAAACACTAAACCAAATGGAAATACGCCCAAATGATGAGGCATAATATCTTTTGCTCCCATTAAAAATTCATTTGTTTTTGTGCTCATAATGAAATTTTTTTTCTAAAATTAATTTGAATTATAGGGTAGGTTTATATCATGCTTAATAAATTTCGAAATCTATTTAAACCTAATGAGGTAAAAAAAGAATATAAATTAGTCTTATCATTAGATGGAGGTGGTGTAAGAGGCCTTGCGACTGTAATTTTTTTAAAAGAGTTGGAAAAAGCTAGCGGCAAAAAAATTGTTGATTTATTTGATTTTTTTATTGGAACTAGTGTAGGTGGGTTAAATGCTATGCATTTAGCAGTTAATGAAATTGAAGTAAGTGAGTTAGAAAGTTTTTGGTCTCAAGATAACCTTGCAATGAGCATGCAAAGTTCTTTTTGGACTAAGAATTTTTTTTTAAAAACAAAACCTATATATAACAATAAATCCAAAACAGAACTTCTGGAGAAATACTTTGGTAACAAGCTAATATCTGAATCTAAAAAGCCCATTGCAGTTCTTGCGTACGATGTAGAAAATAGAAAGCCAAGAGTTCTAACGAGTTATACAGATCAAGCTATTAAAGCAACTAGTGCTATTAATGCAACTTCAGCGGCCCCATTGTATTATCCAACGGTTAAGATTGAAGATGGTTCGTGGTTAATTGATGGCAGCGTAGTTTCTAACAATCCCTGTCTAATAGGTTATAATGAAGCGCGTAAATATTTTAAAACTGATAATATAAAAGTCTTTAGTGTTGGAACTGGTAGGCATTTAAATAATTTAGATGGAGAAGACTCTTCTAAGTGGGGACCTTTTGGCTGGTTAACAAATGACATCTTAGGAATTTTACTTGAATCACATGCTGATCATGAGATTTTGAATGATTTAATTGGTAAAAATTATCTTCGAATTAATTCTATTGCAGAGAATATAAATTGGAATTTAGATGATTATACAGTAGATAACTTGAGAAATATAAGAAATATGGGGCTTGATTGGTGGAATCTGAACAATAAAAAAGTTATAGACTTTTTATCATTATAGATTTTTTAATGTATAAACTCATTTTTTTATAAAAATTTAATTAAAAACCCTAATTTTTTATAAATTGCTATTTTTGAACATCAATTATATAAACTAATCAGATTATGAATTTTGTTTCTTTGGAGAATTAAGACTTTAAATATTTAATAGAACCTATTAAAGGCAAAATTATTACTAATAATCACTTCCCTTTTTACTTTCTTTTGTATTATTTCTTTTTTATTCAATTCAAATTTCTTTAATCTCATGGTTCATAGCCAAGTGGCTAGTGAATTACTAATAAATAAAACAAAAGGATAAATAATGACAATAGGTACTGTTAAATGGTTTAACACTAAAAAAGGATACGGTTTCATCGCACCAGAAGGTGGATCTAATGATGTATTCGTTCATATCTCAGCTCTTGAAAAAGCTGGTCTTCAAGCACTAGATGAAGGTCAAAAAGTAGAATATGAGCTAGCAGAAAATAAAGGCAAAGAATCTGCTGTAAACTTAAGTGTTGTTGAATAGTCAATAAGCTTATTATTTATCTCGGGCTAACTCTTAGACTTGAAGCATATTTTTATGCTTTATAAATCTAAAAGTATCCCGAGGTAATTTAAAAAATTTAGTATTAAGTTTTATACTGAAACTGGTAAATTATTTATTTTCCAGCCAAACTCCATTCCACCTTCGACATTAAAGATATTTTCTGAAATTAAGTTTTCATTAATATAATTTCCAGCATGATTAGATCTGACACCAGATTTACAAATAAAAAATAATTTTGTATCTTTTTTTATATCTAATTTTTTTATCTGTTCAAGAAAATGTTCATTAATATTACCATTCTCATCAACCCAAGTTATAAGATTTATTTTTTGATTTATCGAAGTTAGATCAGCGTACCCATTATCTTTCCATTCAAAATTAGTCCTTACATCTATCAGTTTTGCGTTGTCACTTTCTTTCAAGGCTTTAAAACAATCATTGGCATTAATATTTTTAATCATAGTTATTTTATTATACAATATTTCTATGCAACAGGAAGAAGCAAAAAAAATCTGGCAACTAATTTTATTAACAGGTGATAAGTTAAAAAATCAATTACCAAATCATCCAAATCATCCTAAGGGTCGCAATCCTTATGCTCATGTTTCTCTTGAAATAAAAAATAAATTTGGGTGCTCGTATAAAGATATTCCAGATGATAAAATATCTGAATTGAAAGATTATATTGAGTATTTATTAAAAAATCCTTCTTAAAAAAGGTAAAGTTTATCTGCCTTTAAAATATCATGGATAGGTATGTAATATTTCAATATAATTTATATTGATTCTTGGTAATCCTAAGTCATAATTCAAATATGTATAAATTTAAAAGTCTATTCTTAGGCTTGATTACTTTATTTCTTTCAACAATATTTTTTGTTAGCTGTGATGAAGCTACTAGTTCGGCGTATACCGGAGTTCGTATGATTGATAATACATTTTCACCACCAGTAGTAAGAGTTCATGAGGGAGGAGTGGTTAGATTCTATAATGCAGGAAACAACCCTCACAATGTTGTAGCCATAGATGAAAGTTGGGGTGACTATGCAGATGTTCCTAAAAATGATTCTATTGAGATAGTTTTTCAAACAGAGGGTTTGTATAAATACATTTGCTCATATCATGCAACACCAGAAGGTGATTGGGGCATGGCTGGGTCAGTTGTAGTTGGTGACATTGATTATAATGAATATACAAATTTTAACAAAGACGACGTTGTTGAAGACTGGAGTGGACGCATAAGATTTGTACCAAGCCAATATGACAGCATACAAGAGGCAGTAGATTCTTCAGATCCTGGTGACTTAGTGCTAATTGATAAAGGAATTTACTATGAAGAGGTAGTAGTTAGAACTCCATCGTTAACTATTAGAGGTGTGGATCGGAATGAAGTAATCATTGACGGCGAGTTTGAAAAGGCCAATGGAATAATTGTTGCAGGTGTAGATGGAGTGGCTGTTGAAAATATTACTGCCCGCAACGCTTTACTTAATGGATTTTATTGGGCAACAGCTGAAGGCTATCGAGCATCATATGTAACAGCTTATAATAATGGAGATTATGGTATTTATGCATTTGATTCTGTAGATGGGATTATTGAACACTCTTATGCGTCTGGTTCACCAGATGCAGGATTCTATATTGGGCAGTGTTACCCATGTAAAGCTGTAATCAATAATGTTATTTCAGAAAATAATGGATTGGGTTATTCAGGAACTAACGCAGGTGGTGACCTTTATATTGTGAGCTCTATATTTAGAAATAATATGGGCGGAATAGCACCCAACACACTTGACAGTGAATTGTTACCTCCAGAACGTGAGAGTTTCATAATAGGTAATCATATTGAAAATAATAATAATATAAAAGCTCCAGCCTGGCCTAATCAGTATATTACGTTAGGTAATGGTATTATTATTGCAGGAGGTAATAATAATATTATAAAAAATAATGTTATTAATGATCATAATGTTTTTGGAGTAGTAGTTACAGCTGCGTTTGATGATAATTACTGGCCAGCACATGGTAATCTTATTCAAGATAACTTAATTTTAAACTCAAAAAAAGCTGATATGGCTTTAAGTGGTATTTCTAATTTAGGTAATTGTTTTAAAGGTAATACATTTCAAACCTCATTTCCTCCCGGTATCCAAACCTCAGGTGAATGTGGTGACAACATTTTTAGCCGTGGCAGTGATTTATCAGGGCTGTGGAGCTCAATTGCTCGCATCGTTTATGTAAACCAAGGATCATTTGAAGTTGGTGATTGGCGCACTATGCCAGTACCACCACTACAACAAAATATGCCAAGCGCGAACTCATTTTTTATGAACATTTTTCCTGCGGTGAATGTTTTTGATAAATATAAGATAGATTATACGAATATAAAACTGCCAGAAACTGCAGAAAAGTATTTAAACTAATCGAAGCATAGTTTACGATTTTAATTAAGGAGAAAATTATATGCCAGGTGTTGCAGCGTTCCCAGTAGGAGATATTACTTTTTTATCTCTATTATTTAACTTTTATGGTTATTACCTGCCAATATTTTTGTATGCAGCATGGACGCCACTCGCTCTTTATGAACTGTCAGACAATCGATTAAGCTCCAATTCATCTAAAGTTATTTGGACATTATTTATATTGTTGGTGCCACTATTAGGAGCTGCGATTTATCATATTTTTTTTGCTGACCGTATACATGTGGCTGTTAGATCATCCATGATATTTGGTGGTATTTTAACAACAGTCTTTGTTTTAACCTATTTAAGTTTTTCACTTTAAAATAGACACCAAGTGATTTTTGATAAGCGCATTACCCCTATTAGAAATGATATTGCTGCTTCAGAATATAAAGGCTTTTTAAAAAATAGAAAATTTGTCAAAGGTAACATCTACCATGTTATATCAAATTTCTCTCCACTTCTTGCGTCCAACAAAAAACAATTAGTTTCTCAGTTATTGTATGGTGAGACCGTAAAAGTTTTTGAAATTAAAAAAGGCTATGCATGGATTCAATCTTTACGTGATGATTATATTGGATACACACCAATTAATAATTTAAAATTAAAAAATTTAATTCCTACTCATAAAGTTATTGCTTTAAGAAGCATTATATATAAATCGGCAGATATTAAATCTACAGCAATTACAGAATTAAGTTTTAATTCACTTATTCACATTACAGGTAAAAATAAAAATAATTTTTATAAAATTAAAGATTTAGGCTGGTGTCATAAAAATGATGTAGCAAATATTAATATAAAATCATTTGATCAAGTTGAGATGGCAAAAAAATATTTAGATACTCCATATTTATGGGGAGGACGAAATTCTATTGGTATTGATTGTTCTGGTTTAATTCAAAATATCTATCAAATTAATAATGAATATTTTCCACGAGATACTGATTTACAGGAAGATTTTATTACCACCAAAGTAACAGAAAAAAAACTAAGAAAAGGGGATTTAATATTTTGGAAAGGTCATGTTGCCATGATGATTGATAGTAAAAATATTATTCATGCTAATGCATTTCATATGCGTACTGAAATAGAGCCTTTAGTTAAGGCAAAATCTAGAATTACAAAAAAATATGGTAAAATAATTAAAATGGGTAGAAGCTAAAAATATGTATTTATTTGATTGTGGTCTAGAACAAGATGAATGGCGCAAAGTCATGGTAATTTTTACCTCCATATTTGTGACAATCTCTGTAGTTTTGTATACTACGCTTACGCGAAAAAATAAAAAATGGATGATATCAACATTGATTGCCTCATTTTTAATTGCTGTATTTGGTTACGAAATCTGGATTAATTTTGGAATATGGGATGGTCAAGATGTTAGTATGCGACGATCCGATGCTTTAAACTGCGCTATTCCAATGCAAATTAACTGGTTAACTAATTCCATAGTTGATACAGGCGTAGCTTGGCTAGGCATAATTTTAGTTAATATTTATTATAAGAATTCACCTGTGCCATTTGAAAAATTTGTTTGGCCAGCATTTTTAATTTTATTAGTTTGGTATATAGGGCAAAATATTTGGGTAGAAATGATTTTATACCACAATCAAATTGGTAATGACGCAAGAATTTCATGGGGTCCACTTATGCCACTGGGTCCATGGTACAATCCAACCCTATTTAGTTTTGGGGAGCGAGAAGCAACACTACAATCACAACTTGTATGGTTTATCTCTACATTCATGATTTACTTTATAGCTATTTTTAATTATCGTCGTTATAAGGGTAAATAATGTTTCGAATAATATTTATTTTAATTTGTATTGCAATATTTGCGTACAGCATATCAAAGGCTGTTAACTTAAATAAAGATACTAATCGTAATGGACAAATTATTTGGGGGTTACTGGTATTAGGTTTTTTAGGTTTGTTAACTGCACTAGTAACAAATTCTTAATTTACCTTAAGAACTATTTTTTTTCTTATAAACCAAAGTAGCACTAATGATGGAGTTACCATTAATGCTGTGATGATAAAAAATGTTCCCCAATCACCATTTAGCCAATCAACTAAAGCTCC
>JADHQX010000025.1 GCA_016777745.1 Candidatus Pelagibacterales bacterium | reverse complement strand
AGTGTTAAAATTGGTGATTTTGATGATGACATTTCAAGTAGTATATTTAATAACCCTGAGGGTCTTATATTAGATCCAGTAGATATTGATGGAATAGGATATTTTGTAATTAAAATTAACAAGATATTTCCTTCTAAGGTTATTTCTTTGGATGAAGAAAAGAATAGAATTATTGAAGCATTAAATAATGAAAAGGCATATAAATTATTTTTAGAAAATATTGAACTTATCGAAGAATTAAATTTAACAGGATTAACTTTAGATGAGATATCAACAAATTTTAACTTAGAAATTAAGAATGCTTATGTAGAGGAATTTTCATCTATTATTAACGATGAAGACTATAATGTAATTCTAAATAGCGACATTGGATATCAATCGGATTTGATTATTAATGAAGATGATAATGTTTATATTATTGAAACTATTAATATTACTGAGTCTAGAGTTCCGCCATATCAAGAAATTAAGTCACTGGTTGATAATGATTACAGTAATTATATAAATGAGCAGTTATTGAGTAAAAAAATATCAGAGCTTGAGCTCATATACAAATATACAAATAAAAAAACTTTTGAAGATTTTGCTAAAAAAAATGGTCTGCCGTTATTTAATAAGGACAGAATTAAAAGAAATGGAAGCAATCTCTTTAATCAACCAACACTTGATAAAATATTTAATACTACAAAAGACTCAAGTTTAATGTTTAAAGATTTGAATGGAAAATTTGGATTGGTGTTTGTAAAAGATATCATTGCTGCTGATAATTTAATTAATGATACTGATAAACAAAATTTAAATAACAATATTAATGCAAGCTTTAATCAATCGATGGAAAACATACTTAAAAATAAACTTGCGGATGATATTAAATACGAATTATTTCTTCATAATATAGATAATCTATTTCTCCAATGATCTCTTTAAACAATAGAGGGTTTCAAAATAAAATTGATAAAAATGAAGATTTTATAATTTATAAAAAGGTTAAAAAAATAGATATTGATCCAATCAAAAGCTTTGTGAATACTATTAATAAAAAAAAATATAGTTTTATTTACGAATCTGTAGAGGGCGGTATACATCGAGGAAGGTATTCAATATGTGGATTCGACCCGCTCATAATTCTCAAAATAAATAATAAAATTGCAAATCTTTATAAAAAAAAGAGTGGCAAATTAGTAAAGTTAAAACAAACATCAAAAAATCCTTTTGAAAACTTAGAGCATTTAATTGCAAGTTTGAAAATTAAAATTTCAAAGAGTCTACCTCCAATGGCTTCTGGTGTTTTTGGTTATTTAGGCTATGAAGCAATTAATTACCTAGAAGAAATATCTAAAAATAAAAAAACTAATAATCTTAATCTACCAGACTGTTTACTGTTTTATCCTCGAACATTGTTTATTTACGATAATCATCAAAATGATCTTTACATTGTAAAAGCATTTATAAAAAATACTTACACCAAAAGTAGTGCTAAATATGACTTGATTTGTGATGAAATGCTTGAAAATAAAAAATATATTACTGAATTTATTCCAGATAATATCAAGATAGATAAATCAAAAAAGCTTTCATTAAATGCTAAATCGAATATTTCTAAAGATAGTTTTTATAAGAATATTGAGAAATCTAAAAAATATATTAGAAATGGTGATATTTTTCAGATTGTTCCAAGTCATAGATTTGAGATGGACTTTAAATATAGTGCAGCAAAGCTTTATGAGGTTTTAAGAGAAACTAACCCATCACCTTTTATGTATTTATTTAATTTTCCTGGCTTTAATATAGTTGGTTCAAGTCCTGAAATACTCGTTAGGGTAAGAGATAACAAGGTTACAATAAGGCCTATAGCGGGAACAAGACCTAGGGGCAAGTCTAAAAAAGAAGACTTAAAAAATGAGAAAGATCTTTTGAATGATGCAAAAGAACTTTCAGAGCACATGATGTTACTCGACTTAGGTAGAAATGACGTTGGTAGAGTTGTTAAAGCTGGATCTGTAAAGATCACATCAAGTTTTGGTATCGAAAAATACTCACATGTAATGCATATTGTCTCAAATGTTGAAGGTGAGTTGAAAAATGATAAAACTTTAATAGATGCTCTCATGGCTGGTTTTCCGGCTGGAACAGTTACAGGTGCACCAAAAATTAGGGCTATGGAAATAATTGATGAGTTAGAAATATCAAAAAGAGGCCCTTATGCGGGAGCAGTAGGATATTTTTCATCGATGAATGAAATGGATACATGCATAGTACTAAGGACAGGAATCATACAAAATAAAAAACTCTATGTTCAAGCTGGTGGTGGTGTCGTTTATGATAGCAAAGCTAATTATGAGTACGAAGAAACAATCAATAAATCAATGGCAGTAATTGGTGCTGCGGAAATAGTAAATGGTAATAATCAATGATACTTTTAATAGACAATTATGACAGCTTCACTTTTAATCTGGCTCATTATATAGAAGAAACAGGTCAATCTGTAAGTGTCATAAGGAATGATAAGTTAACAACAAAAGATATAAAAAATAATATTAAACCTAGTAAAATTATTATATCTCCTGGGCCTTGTACTCCTGACGATGCTGGTATTTGTATTGATGTTATAAAAGAATTTTACCAAACGATACCTATCTTAGGAGTTTGTTTGGGTCATCAGTCTATAGGTCAGGCATTGGGTGCAAATATTGTAAGAGCAAATAAAATTATGCATGGAAAAATAACTGAAATGACAAATGAAAATAATTCAATGATATTTAAAGGCTTGCCAAATAAATTTAATGCCACTAGATACCATAGCTTAGTTATTGACCCTAAATCACTACCTGAATGCTTTAATATAATTTCAACTACTCAAGATGATAATAAGACTGTTATTATGGGAATTGAACATAAAGAGTACCCTATTTATGGAGTGCAGTTTCATCCAGAAAGTATTGGAACTTCAATGTTACATGGCAAAAAAATAATTTCTAATTTTGTTAATCTATGATCAATGATTTAAAAAAATATATTCAACTTGCTTGCAGTAATCAATTGGATGCAAAAATGACCTCCGAAGCTTTTGATGTAATAATGTCTGGGAAAGCAAGTGATGGGCAAATTGGTGCATTTTTAATTGCACTACAAATTAACGGTGTTAACAAAAATCATGTACTTGGCGCATTAAAAGTAATGCAAAAAAAAATGATATCGGTAAATGTTCCTAAAAATTCAATAGATACATGTGGAACTGGAGGAGATGGTATCGGATCTTTAAATGTTTCTACGGCTACTGCATTTGTTGTAGCTGCTAGTGGCATACCAATTGCAAAACATGGTAATAAAGCGCTAACATCAAAATGTGGCTCCGCAGATGTGCTTGAGGCTTTAAATATTAAATTAATAGCTGATCCTAAAGAATTAGAAAAATGTATAAATGAAATTAATATCTGCTTTATGTTCGCCCCAAATCACCATCCTGCAATGAAATATGTGGGCAAAGTAAGGCAAGAAGTTGGAATTAGAACTATATTTAATATGTTGGGCCCTCTACTTAATCCCGGTAAAGTGAATTCGCAACTTGTAGGAGTGTTTAGTGAAGAGGTTCAAATTATCTATGGAGAAGTCTTTAAAGAAATGAATAGAAACAAATCTATTATAGTAACGGGTGGTTTTGGAATGGATGAAATAAATATTAATGGTGAAAATAAAATACTTGTTCCTGGTAATGAAATTACTAAATTTAATGCCTCTTCTATAGGTATAGTAAATCAAAATGAAAAAGACCTTGATGGTGGCGATGCATCATATAATGCCAATAGAATCAAAGAAATTTTTTCTGGAAAAAAAGATTCGTTTTATGAAATTGTGCTATTAAATTCTGCCTTTGCACTATCACTTAATGATGCAGAGACTTTAACAAATAGCAAGATAAAGGAAAACTACCTGTTAGCTAAAGATATTGTTGACTCAGGCAAAGTAATGAAAAAAATAATTCAATTAGCCGATTTTACACAGCAAATATAATTAATGTCGATACTTAAACAAATATATGAATATAAAAAAGAGTTTGTAAAAACGAGAAAAATATCTATTCCTTTAGATGGTGTAATTAAAGAATCTAATAAATATAAACCTAAAGGATTCATTTCTAAAATTGAAACTGATATTTTAAATAATAATATTTCAATAATTGGTGAATTAAAGAAAGCCAGCCCATCTGCTGGTATTATATTTAGCGATGAAAATGATTATCACAATATAGCTAATACATACGAGAATAATGGTATCTCATGTTTATCAATTTTAACTGATGAAAAATACTTTAAAGGAAGCGATAAAGATCTAGAGAAAATTAGATCTAAAGTAAAGTTACCGATAATAAGAAAGGATTTTATAGTGGACCGCTATCAACTATTCGAGTCAAAAATGCTTGGTGCTGATTGTATCTTGATTATATTATCTATGCTTGATAAGGCGGAGGCTATTGATTTAGAAGAAGAAGCTATATCTATTGGACTTGATGTACTTATTGAAACTCATGATAAAATTGAAATGGATATTGCAACAAGTATGAAATCCAAACTAATTGGAATAAATAATAGAAATTTAAATGACTTTTCTGTCGATATAAACAACTCAATAAATCTCACTTCAAATCCAATAAACGGGAAGATCTATGTCTGTGAAAGTGGCATTAAAACCTTAAAAGAGGTTAATATAATTAAAAATAATTCTGTAATAAGAACATTTTTAATAGGCGAATCATTAATGAGATCAAATGATCTAGAAGAACAAATAAGAACGCTTTTAAGATAGAGACTCACTATATAAAGCTAAGTTATTGAAAAAATTAATATAAAAACAATTGAAACATAAAGCGAACATTGGTAGAACGTTAGTTAATTAATTTTAAACTAATTATTATGCTAACAAAAAAACAAAAAGAATTACTTACATATATAAGCACATCACAAAACCGTAATGGTGTTTCACCATCATATGATGAAATGCGTTCCGCTTTAAACCTTAAGTCAAAATCAGGAATTCACAGACTTATATTGGCCCTTGAGGAAAGAGGTTTTGTTAGGCGTTTAGCTCACAAAGCAAGAGCACTTGAAGTTTTAAAAGATAGTTTTTCAAGTATAGACATATCAAATCAAGACAAAAACAACCTTATTATTGGAAAATTTAATGGCAATTCTAATTCTGATGATAGTCACAAAGTCTCTACCCTGCCGTTGTATGGAAAAATTGCAGCTGGTACTCCAATTGAAGCTATACAACATAACGATGAAACAATTGATGTACCAAAAGATATGATGCCTATTGGTGAAAGCTACGCTTTAAATGTTGAAGGTGACTCTATGATTAATGAAGGTATTTTTGACGGTGATACTGTATTAATTAAAAAAACTAATTATGCTGATAGTGGCGATATAATTGTAGCTTTAATTGACGATACTGAGGCAACATTAAAAAGATTAAGAAAAAAAGGTCAAAGTATAGCGCTTGAAAGTGCTAATCCAGCTTATGAAACTAGAATTTTAGCTCCGCACAGAGTCAAAGTGCAAGGCAAATTAATTGGGTTATTAAGAAAATACTAGATTTAAGCCCTTTTTTTCTAAATTAGCTTTTAATATTAATGTAAATCAGCTATTTATATGGCTTATTATGACAAAAAAAAATATTTCCCCAAAAAATTCTAATACTGCAAAGATTATCATTAACAATAAGACTTACACACTCCCTATCTATAAGGCTTCAGAGGGAAGTGATGTTATAGATATAACTAAGCTTTATGCTGAAAGTAATCACTTTACATATGATCCTGGTTTTACCTCAACAGCCTCATGCCAGTCTAATATAACTTTTATTGATGGAAACAAGGGTATATTGAGGTACAGAGGTTACGATATTGAGGACCTTGCAAAAAATAGTGATTTTATTGAAGTTACTAATTTATTGATATATGGAGATCTTCCAAACAAAAACCAACTAAATAAATATTATCGATTAATATCAAAGCATACAATGGTACATGAACAACTATTGAAATTCTTTAATGGGTTTAGAAGGGATGCTCACCCAATGGCCATGATGGTTGGTGTTATGGGTGCATTATCTGCTTTTTACCAAGATTCTCTAGATATAAATGATCCTCATCAAAGAATGACTGCATCAAGAAGAATTATTGCTAAGGCCTCAACTATTGGAGCAATGGCTTACAAATATTCAATAGGACAACCTTTTGTTCAACCTAATAATTCACTTTCTTATGCAGAAAATTTTCTCAACATGTGCTTTAGTGTACCCGCTGAAAAATATAAAATATCACCAATAATGGCAGAAGCTATGGATAAAATTTTAATTCTACATGCTGATCATGAGCAAAATGCATCGACGTCAACTGTAAGGTTAGCCGGTTCGTCCGGTGCAAATCCATTTGCATGTGTAGCTGCTGGCGTTGCATCTTTATGGGGACCTGCTCACGGTGGAGCAAATCAAGCTGCATTAGAAATGCTCGAAACCATTGGAAGTAAAAAAAACATACCTATGTACATTAAAAAGGCAAAAGATAAAGACGATCCCTTTAGACTTATGGGCTTTGGACACAGGGTCTACAAGAATTATGATCCACGGGCAAAAATACTCAAAGAAACATGTAGTAAGGTACTTAAACACATAGGCGTTAAAAATGATCCTATTTTAGAAGTTGCTATGGAATTAGAAAAAATAGCTTTAAAAGATAATTATTTTATTGAAAAAAAACTCTACCCTAATGTAGATTTTTATTCAGGAATTATATTAAGAGCTATGGGTTTTCCACCTGAAATGTTCACAGTCATATTTGCAATTGCAAGAAGCTCAGGATGGACAGCACACTGGCATGAGATGATTGAAGACCCGGTTCAAAGAATAGGCAGACCAAGACAGTTATACACTGGTAATAAAAAAACTGTTTATGGTAAAAAAAGATCTACAAAAAATACACGTTAATCAATAAAATAAAGTTTAATATTGTATTTTACCAAAGCTTTATAAAACTTTTCTTTTTCAACTACAATTGTTGAAAGCTTACTAACGGCTAAAATATTTAATTTATTCTTAAACATAAGATCCAAAGTGTTAACACCAATAGTTGGTAGATCAATTTTAAGGTCCTGCTGTATTTTTGGAATCTTTACTAAGCAACCTTCTATAATATTTCTAGAGATTTTTTTCTTAATTGATTTAATTCGTGATAACATCTTGTCAGTTCCTTCAACAGCTTCAATAGAAAGAATATAACCATTAGAAATAACACATGCTTGTGCATTATCATAACTACTTAATGTGTTGAGCAGATTAATGCCCTTATCAACATCTTTTTTTTCATTGGAGCTAATATCTAAATAACATTTATCAAGAAGATATTCACTTGGAAAAATATCAATGAATGAATTTGTAACAAATCCTTCTGTTTTAAAAATATCTATAACAGAAGAAAGAATTTTTCCATCACCCTCTTTTGATGCGCTAATTAAATTATTAATATACTTACTTAGAACCTTGTCTAATTTTAATTTAGAAAAATCAGGACGACTTACACTACCAAGAAAGCAAAGATTCTTAATTTTTTTACTATTAAGCAAACCTATGCATTTCTCAAGTTCAAATAATTTAAGATTATAAACGTTCTTTTTATTGAGTAATTTTTTCTTATTATTAACCGATAAGTTTATATAAATAAAATTTTTATATTTCTCTTTAATTGAATTATAGGCAAATAAAGGTAGCTCATTGTCACCACCAATTAAAGCAAGGTTATTTAATTGGTTTTTCATTTAAAGGTACATAAACCACGAGAACTATCAGCTTGAATAAAATCAACTAGATTTTTTGCTAGCTCGTTCTTAGTATTATTATTAGCAATTGATTCAGTTTTAATTTCATTAGAATTAAATATCTTTTCAAAAATTATCTTAAGGTCTTTTATAGTCTCATTGGTATAATTTGCTCTTCTTAAGCCCACAATATTAAGGCCTAGCAAATGAGCTCTATTTCCCGTTACTAATCCATAGGGAACTACATCATGCTCAACAGCACTCATACCCCCTATCATAGATAATTTTCCAATCCTGCAAAATTGATGTACAGCTGATAAACCTCCTAATATAGCATTATCATCAACGCTAACATGTCCTGCTATAGTTGCCTGATTTGCCATTACTATATTATTTCCTACAATGCAATCATGTGCGATGTGAGCTCCAACCATAAATAATGAGTTATTTCCTACCAATGTAATTCCACCACCACCTTCTGTACCTACATTGATATTGGCATATTCTCTAAATATATTGTTGTTACCAATTGATAATTTTGTAATCTCATTTTTAAACTTTAAATCTTGGGGCGCTGAACCAATTGAACAAAACGGATGAAAGATATTACTGGTGCCAATATCAGTATTTCCTGTAATAAATACAGACGACTTAATGATATTATTATTTGCAATTTTAACACCATCTTCAATAATTGAATAGGCTCCAATAGCAACATTTTCACCAATAACTACATCTGATCCTATTATCGCTGTATTGTGAATAGTAGACATTAATTTTTATCCATAATAGTTGCGCTCCAAGTTGACTCAGCAATAATATTATCAACCTTATCTCTAGCTATACCATTAAACTTCCAAACTCTTCCTCTGGATCTAGAAGCTTTTACATAAGCATAAACTTCATCGCCAGGAAATACAGGTTTACGAAATTTTGTATCTGAGATATTCATCAGATAAACAATTTTATCAAATGTTTCATCTTTTATGCTATAAGCAATCAATGCTGCTGCAGTTTGAGCCATCATTTCAACTAAAATTACACCTGGAACAACAGCTTTTTCTGGAAAATGTCCTTTAAAAAAAGGCTCATTAGCAGTAAATATTTTATATCCAGTTGCACTAGTTAATTTTTCTATATTAAACAATTTATCTAAAAATAGAAAAGGATCTCTATGAGGTATTAATTCTTTAATTTCATTTAGTAAAATTTCATTTTTCATAACTACATCATATTTTTTTTATAATTCTTAAGATACTTGTTTAGGTTAATTGCAGGGTAGCCCATTACAGTTTCATTTTTAGGTATATCTCTTATGACACCAGATTTTGCTGCAATCTTAACATAATCAGAAATCTTAATATGACCGCCTATTCCAGTTTGACCACCAATTTGAACAAAATTACCAATCTTAGCACTGCCAGCAAATCCACACTGGCCGGCAATCATACAATTGTTACCAATAGTTACATTATGAGCAATATGCACTAAATTATCAATAAACGTATTCTCACCTATAACTGTGTCATTAAAACTTCCCCTATCAATAGTACAATTACTATTAATATTTACATTATTTTGAATAATTACTCTTCCAATATGAAATATTTTAAGTGGGTCATTATTTGCATCGTATGTGAAACCAAAACCACTTTGACCTATTTTAGTTCCATCGCCAATTGTAACATTGTCACCTATTATTGAATTACTAATAGATACATTTTTACCAACTTTAACGTTATTTCCAATAGAACAATTATGGCCTATCGAGCTGAAGTTATTTATTGAAAAATTATCACCTATTATTGCACCATTATCTATAATAGAATTATTAGATAATTCTAAATCTTTACCTATAATCGGTTTTGATAGGTTGGAAATTTCTTTTTTATTTTTATCTCTATAAAATAAATTTGAAATTACTGCAATATCGCGATCAATATTCTCACTAACTAAAAGTGTCTGATCATTATCAAAAAGATTTGTTAATTTTTTTTTTGTTATTATAAATTTTGCTTTTGTAATTATTGAGTATTTACTGCTATTAACAAACGTTATATCAAATTCAGAAGCAATATCAGGTCTAACAAATGAATGTATCCTTACTGGCTTATCAATTTCAGTAAATTTAAAGCCACATAAATGAACAATGTCATTAATCGAAATGTCTAAATTAACATGATGAAAAGTCATCCAGATTATTTTAGTCTAAGGTAACTTTGATTTTAGGAAGTTTTTTATTAAGTTTTTTTATAACGTCATCAGTAATATCCATATTATTTGCACTTAATAATACAGAGTTTTTTTCAAGTATTACAGTTACTCCCAATTCCTTACTTAAGTCTTCTAATATAGGTTTAACATTTTCAAGAATTTCATTTCTAGCTTTTTGTAAAATCCCTTCAAGTTTTCTAAGTTTATTTTGTTTATCAACTTGATAATCTTGTAGTTTATTTTCATAATCTTTTGCTTTTAATTCAAATGCCTCAGGTGCAATAATACTTTGTTGTTCAATAAGTTTATTTCTATCTTCAAGCATTTTTTTATCAGAAGCTATAATTTTGTCTTCAGTCGATTTTTGAATTTCTTCAAACTGTTTTGTTGCGTTCTTTGCGGCTTTTGAATCGGAAAGAATCAAATTTAAATCAACTACAGCAATAGATGTATTTGGATAATTTGTTTCAGCTATTGAATTAAAGCTTGAAAGTAAGACCAAGGTAAAAACTATTGCAACAATTTTTTTATTTATACTAATCATGTTATTCATTTAAAAGTTATATCCTATATCAAAAGAAAATTTATCTGTTGTATCGTTATTTTCAGACATTACTGGTTCAGCTAAGATAAAGTTAATAGGTCCAATGGCACTATCCCAATTAAGATTTAATCCAATTGAAGCTCTTATCTTGTGACTATCATCAATTGACCCATATCTTTCATCTAAGCCCCAAACGCTACCAACATCTAGAAACAATGAACTTGATATATCAAATTCATCAATAGGTAAATCAAAATTTGTTTCAGTAGTTATCACATAGTAGTAATTACCACCTGTATATGAAGAATTTAATTGAGGTCCAATCTTGCCATATTTAAAGCCACGCAAGTTTTTTCCACCAATATTAAACTGTGAATCAACAGGAGCATACTTACCACCATAACCATTTATTGCACCCAATTCTGACTTTATAGCGCCTGTAAACAAGTCACTTAGTTTTTTATATACTTTATATGTAATCTTATTTTCAACGTAGTTAGATGTACCACCTATTCCAGCAATGTTCTGTTCAATAGTAAAAATTGATCCATTAGTAGGTTTGTATGGGCTATTTCTTTTGTCCAAACTTAATACATATCCAAGGATTGAAACTGTATTCGTGCCAGACAGTAATTGTTCGTAACTAGTAGCATCAGTATCAGCTTTAGTTTTTGATGTAAGTAGTGAGTATTTAGTTGTTATTCTATTCCTATTAGACAATGGAAATCCAAAAGATAAACCTAACCCAACAGTTTCAGTTTCATATTTAACATTGGTAGGATCATCAAACTTACTGTATAAATCTGCTCTTACGGATAAATCTTTATTGTTAAAATATGGTTCTGTAATAGAAATATCATATAATGATTGTGTTGAAGCCAAACTAGCACTTAATTTTACTTTTTGTCCTTTTCCAAGAAAATTACTCTCAGTGATTCCAGCAGTTAAAGTAGAACCATTTGTTGAGCCGTAACCAGCACCTAAAGTCGCACTACCGGTGTTTTTTTCAACAATATTTAAATTCAAATCAATTCTATCAAGAGACTCTACTCTTTCTTCGTTTAACTCAACACTTTCAAAATAATTTAAGGCTTTAATTTTATCTTTTGAATAATTTACTGAAAATTTATTGTAAGCATCACCTTCGCTAAAAGTAAATTCTCTTCTAATAACTTTATCAATAGTTCTAGTGTTACCTTCTATGTTAATTCTATTAACATAGACTTTTGGTCCTTCGTTTATATCAAATGTCACATCAACTGTCTTACTGTCATCATTAACAATTATTTCAGGATTAATTTCAATAAATGTATATCCATAAGATGATGCAGAATTTTTGATGTATTCAATACTTTCTTTTATTACTTCACTATTAAAAATATTGCCTGAGTTAGGTTCTAATGATGCTTTTAAGACATCTTTATTAAGCTTATCGAGTTGAGTAATTACTTTAATTTTTCCAAAACTAAACCTTTCACCTTCTGATACAGATAATATAATTTCAAATTTATTTGAAGTGTCAACTAACTGAGCTATTGATGAAGTAAATAAAAAATTAACATAACCATTTTTATTATAAAAATCACTTATTAACTGTTTATCATATTCAATTCTATCGGGATCGTACTGTCCACCTTTAGACCAAAATTTTAATAGAGATTTTGATTTCGTAGTCATTACTTTTTTAATTTCTTTATCTGTAAAGACCTTGTTACCAATTATTGTAATCTTTGAAACACTCAATACTTTAGCTTCATCAATTTTAAAAATTAAATTAACTCTATTGTTATCTAATAATTCAACCGATGGATCAACTTGAGCAGATAATCTTCCTGATCTTTGGTATAGCTCAAGTATTCGCTTAACATCTTCTTTAACTCTATTTCTGGAAAATACAGATCGTTCCTTTAATTTTATTTCTGCAATAAGATCCTCATCTTTTTTAGTTTTATTGCCCTCAAATAGAACAAGGTTTATGGTAGGATTTTCTTTAACATTAATAGTTAAAATATTATCTATATAATTAACTGAAATATCTGAGAATAATTGAGTATCATAAAGTTTTTTAATTATATTATTTGAAAGAGACTCGGTATAATCAACCTCAATATTAACCTCTCCATAACTGAGTACAGTATCGTAATTAATCCTTTGCAACCCATCAATTTTTATTTCTTTAATATCGTTAACTTCATTTGCAAACGCAGAAAAAGATAGAAATAGATAAATGAAAGTGAATTTAATAAATTTAACCATAGTTATTTATATATAACTTTAATACTTTAATCATCTATAAAATTTCTTAAGTGACAGATTATCTTAATCTAAATACCCATCAATAATTGCAAAAGATTGTTTAATATTATCTATATTCAAGTCAATTTTATTGTTTCCTTCAGTAATAAATTGATTTAGAAGTTTTTCATTGTTGATAACTATATCGGTAAATAATATTTTTTTTTGTAGAAAAAGATCAACCATTAATTCGTTGGTATAATTCAAAACTGAAGGAGCAAGTCCGCCGTAATTAATTGATTTTTTAGCTAAATTAATTGAATTGAATTTTTGATCGTCAATTTCAT
>JADHQX010000024.1 GCA_016777745.1 Candidatus Pelagibacterales bacterium | reverse complement strand
ACACTAAGCACTTAGAAGTTGCTTATCCATTTAAGGCAAAATATGGAAATTATATAAATGGAGCATTTGTTGAACCAAAATCTGGTCAATATTTTGAAAATTGTTCACCTATTACAGGTGAGGTTATCTGTGAAATGGCAAGATCAAATGCAGATGATGTAAACTCGGCTATTGATGCGGGACACGCAGCTTTTCCAGCTTGGGGCAAAACCTCTCTTGCCGAAAGAGCAAATATTTTAAATAAAATTGCTGATGTAATGGAAGCTAACTTAATGTTGCTAGCTACTGCTGAAACTATTGATAATGGAAAGCCAATTAGAGAAACAGTTAATGCTGATATGGCATTAGCAGTTGATCACTTTAGATATTTTGCTGGTTGTATTAGAGCAGAAGAAGGATCTATTGCAGAGATTGATGCAAATACTTATGCGTATCATTTTAAAGAACCGTTAGGAGTAGTTGGACAAATTATTCCATGGAACTTTCCAATACTAATGGCAACATGGAAAGTGGCACCAGCTTTAGCTGCTGGTAACTGTGTGGTATTAAAGCCAGCTGAGCAAACTCCAGCATCTATCATGGTACTTATGGAACTTATAGGTGACTTACTTCCTGCTGGTGTACTAAATATAGTTAGTGGCTATGGTCTTGAGGCTGGAAAACCTCTTGCATCTTCTAATCGAATTGCAAAAATTGCATTTACTGGTGAGACAACTACTGGTCGTTTGATTATGCAATATGCTTCGCAAAACTTGATACCAGTTACATTGGAATTAGGTGGAAAATCACCTAATGTTTTCTTTGAAGATGTTATGCGCGAAGATGACGCTTACCTTGATAAGTGTTTAGAAGGTTTCACTATGTTTGCATTAAATCAGGGAGAAGTATGTACTTGTCCAAGTAGAGCTCTTATTCAAGAGTCTATTTATGATGCTTTCATGGAAAAAGCTTTAAAGCGTGTTGATGCAATAACCCAAGGCAATTCATTACAAATGGATACTATGATAGGTGCGCAAGCTTCAACTGAACAAATGGAAAAAATTGCTTCTTATCTTACTCTTGGTAAAGATGAGGGTGCCGAAGTGTTGGCTGGTGGTAATGTCGCTAAGTTAAATAGTGGATTAGAGAATGGTTACTACATAGAGCCAACTGTCTTTAAGGGAAATAATAAAATGCGAATTTTCCAAGAAGAAATCTTTGGTCCTGTAGTTTCAGTTACTACTTTTAAAGATGAAGCGGAAGCACTAGAAATAGCTAATGATACTTTGTATGGCTTAGGTGCTGGAGTTTGGTCAAGAGACGCAAACTTAGCTTTTAGAATGGGTAGAGGTATTCAAGCTGGAAGAGTGTGGACTAATTGTTACCATGCTTATCCTGCTCATGCTGCATTTGGTGGATACAAACAATCAGGCATTGGAAGAGAAAATCATAAAATGATGCTTGATCACTACAGACAAACTAAAAACTTATTAGTATCCTATGATCCTAATAAACTAGGATTCTTTTAGGATCTATTAAAATAGCCCCCTACAATAATCAAGGGGGCTACTTAAATTTTCAAGGTAAACATGACTGAAAAACATATAATGGAAGTATCAGCAACTGATGCTGCTCTAAGCTTAATTAACGACCTCAAGCAAAAATATGGAAATGAATTAATTTTTCATCAATCGGGTGGTTGTTGTGATGGAAGCGCACCCATGTGCTATGAAGCTAAAGATTTTTTCTTAGGTGATCAGGATATAAAACTTGGAGAAATTGGTGGTGTTCCATTTTATATGAATAAAGATCAATATGATAGATGGCGAAATACCGATCTCATCATAGATTCAGTTTCTGGTATCGGTGGCATGTTCTCTTTAGATAATGGTACTGGAAGAAGATTTTTGACCAGATCTACAGTTTGCGCTGTATAACTAAATTCTATAAATTAAAAAAAATTACAATATTTCTAGAGAATCTATTAACTTTTGTATATTATAGGCAAAATTTCAAATACAGAGGTTTCTATGGGTATTCATCACGATTATAAGTCAAAAAGAGGCGAAAGAGCTATGGCGAAGCAAGAAAAACGCGAGTCTAAGCATGCTGATAACGCAGATAAAAAAGAAGAAGAAAAATTAGTTAAAGAGCTAAAGAAAGCAGGACTTAGCCCAGAGGACATTAAAGAATTCTTAATTGGCCGTGCAAAAGGTTAATAAAAAACTAGAAGCGGATAAAAAAGAAAAATTATCCATTGCTTTAAGAGCCAACTTGCAGAAACGCAAACTTTTTCAAAAAAAAATTAATAACAAAGGTAAAAATATATGACAATAATGTCTGACAACTGGATTACAAAAATGGCTCGTGAAGAAAACATGATTGCGCCATTTGTAGACGGACAAAAAAAAGATGGAACTATTTCTTATGGAGTTTCTTCATATGGATATGATGCACGGGTATCAAGTGAATTTAAAGTTTTTACTAATTTAGACTCTGTAATTGTTGATCCAAAAAACTTTAATGAAAAAAGTTTTGTCGACCGATCTGGAGATGAATGTATTATTCCTCCAAACTCTTTTGCACTAGCCCGAACCGTTGAATATTTTAAGATTCCTAAAGATGTATTGGTTATATGTTTAGGTAAATCAACTTATGCGCGTTGTGGAATTATTGTTAATGTAACACCACTTGAGCCAGAGTGGGAAGGTCACGTAACTTTAGAGTTCTCAAATACTACACCGCTACCAGCAAAGATTTATGCTAATGAAGGTGCATGTCAGTTTTTATTTTACAAAGGTGAGGCCCCACCAGCAGTTACTTATAAAGACCGAAAAGGTAAGTATATGAAGCAAGAAGGCGTTACGCTTCCCAAACTTTAAAATATTACAATGGAAAAAATAGTTATAGTTGGAGAAGAACCTCTTCAAGGAACTATTGCAATTAGTGGTTCAAAAAATGCTTCATTGCCACTAATGGCTGCAAGTATATTGACAAACGATCCACTCATTTTAAACAATACCCCCAATCTTGCAGATATTCATACCATGGGTAGCGTTCTGGATTCTCTAGGGGTAAATTTTGATAAGACAAATTTGACTGAAAATAATCAAATACAATTAACGTACAAAGAGAGTAACAAAGCTTTAGCTGAATATGATTTGGTAAGAAAAATGCGAGCGAGTATTTTAGTTTTAGGCCCACTGCTTGCTAGAAAAAGAGAGGCTTCAGTTTCTATGCCTGGAGGTTGTGCGATTGGTGCAAGACCAGTAAATATCCATGTAGACGCACTTGCTAAACTTGGGGGGGAATTTAATTTAGAACAAGGGTATATAAAATGTGAAGCGAAAGCTGGATTAAAAGGTGCTAAAATTGAGCTACCGATGATCTCAGTTGGAGCTACCGAAAATATTATTATGGCTGCAACTTTAGCTAAAGGTGAAACAGAAATTAATAATATTGCAATTGAACCTGAAATTATTGATTTAATTGATTGTTTAAAAGCAATGGGTGCACTGATTGAACTGCAGCCCAAAAGAAAAATATTAATCCAAGGCGTAGATGAATTACATGGAGCTACTCACAATGTAATTCCAGATCGAATTGAAGTAGGTACATATATAATTGCTGGGGCAATTACTGAGGGTGAACTAGAATTAAAAAATATTAATTTTGATCATATTGAAAATTTACTATCCGTATTTGAAAATTTAGATATCAATATGCATAAAGGTGACAATAGTCTTAAAGTCAATATTTCTGATATTAGTAAAAGTATAGAACTAGATACACGAGAGTTTCCTGGTTTTCCAACAGATCTACAGGCGCAAATGATGGTGCTACTATCTTTATCTAATAGTTCGTCAGTCATAAGAGAAAACATATTTGAAAATAGGTTTATGCATGTCCCTGAATTAAATCGAATGGGAGCAAATATAGAAATCAGTGGATCTAAAGCCATAATCAATTCTTGTGGAGGATTTTCAGGAGCACAAGTTATGGCCACTGACCTAAGAGCATCTGTAAGCTTAGTGCTTGCAAGCTTAATTGCAAAAGGTGAGACGACTATAAATAGAGTTTATCATTTAGACAGAGGATATGAAAAGTTAGAAAATAAATTAGCTTCATGTGGTGCCAACATAAAAAGAATACAGTAATATAAATTAATGCGATTAAATGCCATAGATACAGACGAATTAAAGATAATCTCTACTGTTTTAAAAGATGGATTAATAGAGGTTAGTGACGTTAAGTATTTACCTTCTATTCGTTCATTTGTTGCTATGATTACTCGATTTATGTGGGAAGAGCAGGCTATTAATAAAGTAAATCTTAGAACTAAGGCAGTTGTATTTTTTGAGGAAGTTTTATCTGTTACATCTAAAAATATTGATCAAGCTGACAAAAAAAATGTACTTGAGTTGCTAGATTTTAACTATTACACCAATAAAAGTAAAAATTTAGAAATTGAATTGCTTTTTAAAAACGATGCCACTATAAAAATCGAGACAGAACTTGTGAAATGCAAGCTAGAAGATCGTGGTGAACCATGGTCTGTAAAAAAAGAACAGCCAAAAGAAAATTAGTAATGAAAAAAATTGTCAGCAAAGACTTAGATTTTGATATTCAACTAGAAGAAATTCTTTCTTTCGATAGAGGCGTTCCAGTTGATATTAATGAGACTGTAAAAAATATTATCAGTGACGTAAAAGAAAATGGGGATGAGTCATTAATAAAACTAACTAATAAACTAGATAATAATAAGTTAAGTTTAGATAATATTCTAGTATCTCAAGATGAAATTGAGTTTGCATCAGAAAATATTTCTAATGAACTTAAGCAAGCCATACAACTTTCTCATGATCGAGTAACTGCATATCATCAAAAACAGTTACCAGAAGATCTTAGTTACAAAGATGACCTTGGAATCGAACTAGGGTATATCTGGAATTCTATTGAATCTGCTGGAGTCTATGTTCCAGGTGGAACTGCAAGTTACCCAAGTTCAGTTATTATGAATACAGTTCCTGCAAAGGTTGCAGGAGTTCAAAATATTACCATGGTCACACCGGCAAATGGTGGAAAAATAAATCCATTAGTTTTATATGCTGCAAAAATTTCTGGAGTTGATAAAATTTTTAAAATAGGTGGTGCACAAGCTATAGCAGCACTTGCATATGGAACAAAAACTATATCTCCTGTTAATGTTATAGTTGGCCCAGGTAACGCTTATGTAGCTGAAGCTAAAAAAATGGTATATGGAGATGTTGGCATAGATATGGTAGCTGGCCCATCAGAAATATTAGTTATTGCTGACAAAGACCAAGACGCCAGAAACATTGCAGCTGATTTAATTTCACAAGCTGAACATGATGTCAGTGCTCAAAGTATCTTTATAACTGACGATATTACTCTTGCCGAAAATGTTGAACTAGAAGTAGCGGAGCAACTTGTTAGCTTGCCAAGAAAAGAAATAGCCTTCAAGAGCTGGAATGATAATGGAGCTATAATAATTGTTGAGAGTATCGATGAGGCCATTAAAGTATCTAATAGATTTGCTCCTGAACACCTAGAGTTGATGGTAGGTAATGCTAGGTCTCACCTTAAAAAAATCAAAAATGCAGGTGCTGTATTTTTAGGTCCTAATACGCCAGAAGCAGTCGGTGATTATATAGCCGGACCCAGCCATGTTTTGCCAACTTCTAAGTCAGCAAAATATTCTTCTGGACTTTCTGTTTTTGATTTCTTAAAAAGAACTTCAATTGTTGAATGTTCTCAAGAAAACTTAAATCAAATCGGGCCAGCTGCTAATGAGATTGCTGTCAACGAAGGACTTGACGGACATGCGAGATCAATAGACTATAGGCTTACAAAAAAATAATATATGTCAAAAGAAGAAATTTTAGAGTTTAAAGGCAAGGTTTCAGAAATCTTACCAAACGCAATGTTTAAAGTTGAACTCGAAAATGGTCATACGGTTCTAGCTCATACTGCTGGTAGAATGAGAAAAAATAGAATTCGTGTTCTGACTGGTGACGAAGTGTTAGTACAAGTAACACCTTATGATCTTACAAAAGGTCGAATTACTTTTAGATATAAATAACCAATCGAGATTTACAGTTGCAATTTATACTTGGTAGCTCATCCCCTAGACGCAAAGAACTTTTAGAAAGTATTGGGGTAATTCCAGATCTAATTATAAGTCCAGACATTGACGAAAAGAATCTAAAAGATGAATTACCTGTTGCTTGTGCTCAAAGGCTTGCTAAGAACAAGGCCTTAAAAATTCAAAGTGAACAACCAAATTCTATCATTCTAACTGCAGACACCATTGCATTTTGTGGTAGACGTATCATTGATAAGACTGACAATATAGAAATTGCAAAAAAATACCTTCAACTCTTATCAGGTCGAAGACATAGAGTAGTATCATCTATTTTCGTTACCAATGGAGACAAGAGCATTTCTAAATCAGTTCAAACTATAATTAATTTTAAGAGTCTTACAAATCTAGAAATCGATAAATACTTAGAAAGTAAAGAATGGATCAACGTTGCTGGAGCTTATAAAATTCAAGGTATTGCAGCGGCATTTGTTAAATCAATTAATGGTTCATATACAAATGTTGTTGGATTGCCATTATATGAGGCTAAAAATATGCTTTCATCTATGGGTTATTTAGATTAAAACAATAACTTCGATTATTAAATCAAGGCTCGATAGCTCAGTTGGTAGAGCAAAGGACTGAAAATCCTTGTGTCGGTGGTTCAAGTCCACCTCGAGCCACCATGTTACTCTGGTACGCGCCCCCAAGTTATTGAAGACCAAATTCTCTCATGAATATAATATAGTGTTATTTTAGTTAAGATTTCAAAACCAGCAATTAATCCTGCAGTTTCAAAAGCAGTAAAATCTGACTGCCATATAACCAAATAACTAATTATAAATGTATCAATAGTAGCTGTAAATCTCCAAGTGAAAGCCTTCACTAGTGATCTTGATTTATTACTCTTAGTAGACATATAATTTTTTAGTAAGGTTTTTTGTAAGTTGTATTATACAAAATAAGTATCAAAATATCACCTCTTTAAAACTTTAATAATACAACAAATTCAATAACATATATGTTGCTGTACTATTGTTGCTATATAGTTTATTAGTGTTTTTTTATTTGCAGCTGTAGCTCAGTTGGTTAGAGCGCCTGGTTGTGGACCAGGAGGTCGTCTGTTCAAGTCAGACCAGCTGTACCACTTTTATTAAATTGTCTTTGGTTTGTGTGCGTAAGGTAAACTTATAGCCAACATAAATACTAAGATCATTATAAATCCACACCCCATGTATAGATAAATAAATTCGCTTGTTATTTCGTAACTTTTGGAGATTAGCAATACTGCTATAGGAGCAATTGCAAAAGAAACAATAAATTTTATCCCATAAACAAGCCCTTGATACTTTTCAGGAGAAAATTTAGCCAGCAGTACATTTTCTGCAGGTAAAATACTAGAATTGAAAGCTACAGTCATAAGCGCAAATACAATCAGCAAGTAGTTTGAGGTAGAGGCTACAATAAATAACAATATTGCTTGACCAAAAATACCAGAAACATAAATAATTTTTTCTGAATATTTATCAGCAAGAATTCCCCCAATATAGTTCATTAGACCACTGACAATATATATACTAGCAACAGCCATACCAATTTTTGCCGTATCCAAGTTAAGACTTTCACTAAGCCTAATATCAATTACTTTAGGAATAGAAGTTTGTAATATCTGAAATATAAAACCCATACATGTTATACTAATAAGCATAATTATGATTATTTTGAAATAATCTCCATTTGGTGGATTTTCTTTAAATTTCTCTGAAGTAATATTTTTAATAGGTATTGATTTAGATATAATATGCCAAGTAAGAAGTACGCCAAAAAATATAGATACGATACCAGGTATAATGAAGGCCATTTGCCAATTAAGATAGTCAATAATAATACCAGAGCTAAGTGCCCCAATACCTATACCTACTCCTCCAAATATATTATTAAACCCTAAAGCCTTTCCTGTTGCCTTTGATGAGTTAACAACCCAAGCAATTCCAGCAGGATGATAAATAGAACAAAATAATCCAAGAATAGATAAGCTAATCAATAGGTAGAATTTATTAGCACTTAAGCCACAGCTAATAGATGCTAATCCTAAGCCAATAAACATAATTGCCATCATGCCTGATCTGCTCCAACGGTCACTTAGCCATCCAGAAGGTATTGCGCCCAAGCCAACTAGCAATGATCCAAGAAACCAAAGATTAATCAACTCGTCATAACTAAATTGCCAATCATCTTCTATTGCCAAAACAATCACAAAGTAAAAAGCAGCAAACATATGCATGAATAAGTGACCTGTTGCAGCGTAGAAGGTAGTTAATTTTGCAGTATTTTGATTCATTTTTATGATTCGATATATTTCATAAATATAGCCTTTTTTTAAGGAATAACGACAGTCTTTGAAAAACCCAAAAATCTAAATAAATGATTAAATATTGACTTTTTCCCATAATTCAGGCATTTCATTATCAATGATTACAATGCTACATCATCACTACCATATTTAAGTTTGTTAAAAACGTTTTAACAGACAACGACCCCCTATATAAATTACTAAGTTAACATTTGAGTATCAAGTAACTGATACCATACTATGAATATAAATTATGAATAAAATCAATAAGCCAAAAGCTCAACTACCTAAAGGGTTTAAAGATAGCTCTGAGGAAAATATAGATATTAGAAATCAAGTTATTACTATTATCAGAAATGAGTGTGAGAAATTTGGTTTTAAAAATATAGACACACCTGCGCTTGAATATACTGAAGCCTTAGGAAAATTTTTACCTGATGTAGACAGACCAAGTGGTGGCGTATTTTCTTTCCAGGATGAAGATGATCAATGGATATCAATGCGTTATGATTTAACTGCACCACTAGCAAGATATGTTGCGGAAAACTATCAATTTATTCCAAAACCTTTTAAACGATACCAGGTTGGTTCAGTTTGGCGAAATGAGAAACCAGGCCCAGGAAGATATAGAGAATTTATTCAATTTGATGCTGATGCAATAGGAATTAGTAATAATTACATCGATGCTGAATTATGTGTAATGGTTGCAAAAATATTTCTTGAATTGGGCTTCACTGCAAAAGAATATAAAGTAAAATATTCAAGTAGAGTAATTTGGGAAAATCTCTTTAAGCAAATTGAACTTGATGAAATACAAATACCGGCAGTTTTAAGAGCAGTAGATAAATTGGATCGCTTAGGAATAGATGGCGTTAAAGAATTACTCTTAGAAGGCCGTAAAGATAAATCTGGTGATTTCATGCAGGGTGTTAATCTAAAAGATAAGCAAGCTAGTGAAATTTTAAACTTTATTTCTAATAAAACTATCAAGGATGATCAGCTTAATTCTTTTGAAGAGTATCTGCAGAATTACAAAGAACTTCCATTTGAGTTTGATCCAACTGTAGTAAGAGGATTGGAGTATTATACAGGACTTGTTTTTGAAGTTGAGCTTACCGCCAAGATATTAAATGATAAAGGCAAAGAAGTTATCTTTGGTTCTGTAGCTGGAGGTGGAAGATATGACAAATTAATAGCAAGATTTGGCAAGGAAGATGTTCCTGCAACAGGTATTTCTATAGGAGTTGATAGATTAGTATATGCTATTGAACAGTTTGATAAGATTAGCTCGAGCAAAAAACCTTTGATAATTATAGCAAATCTACTGCCTGATCAAATTTCCACTTATTTAACAATAGCAGATCAACTTCGCACAGAAGGATATGCGTGTGAGATTTTTTATGGATCAAATAATTTAAGTAAGCAGCTAAAATATTGTGATAAAAGAAAAGCTTCTGTTGTAGTTATTATGGGTGAAGATGAATTAAAAAATAATACTATTTCAATAAAAAATTTGACTGTTGGAAAAGAGCTATCAAAAAACATAGATAGTCGAGAAGAATGGAAAGAATTAAAAGCTGGTCAATTTACAATTAATAAAGATGAACTACTTACTGAAATAAAAAAAATCTTTATTTAAAATGCCTGACAATCAATCAATTCAAGAATTAAATAATAAATTTAAAGAGTTTTTTCTTTTGGAGGGTTTTGATTATATAGAGCCACCATTAGTAGTTAGCTCTGATATCTATTTTGAGACTTCAGGAGAACAAATTAGAAAAGACATGTTTTCAGTTTCAAGTGCGCAAGGAATAGAAATGTGTTTAAGGCCAGACTTAACAATTCCAACATGCCAAGCATATTTACAAAATAATCATAAATTTGATCAAGCTAAACTTTGTTATAGCGGACCAATCTTTAGATCTGGAAATGTTAATAATTCAATAGAACTTAATCAATCTGGAGTTGAGATACTTAATACAAATACCGTTAAAGATAGCAATTACCAAGAAGAGATAGAGATAATTAATCTGGCAATTAAAACTTTGAATAATATTAACAAAGTAAATTTTGATATTAATTTAGGTAATGTATCAATATTTATAGAATTTCTTAACTGCCTAGATTTACCGCAACGTTGGAAAGATAGATTAAGAAGGCATTTCTTTAGAAGAGATTATTTTGAATCTCTATTAAAACGTATTGAGCTTGGAATAGGTTTTAATGAAACCAGAAAAGAAGATGTATTGAAGGTACATCTTGGAATTAAAGCTGATATATCTGACAGTGAGTTAAAAGAACTTCTAGTAAATGTGAACTCAATAGAATTTGGAGAGCGATCTATTGAAGATATTATTAATCGTTTAAATATTAAAAGTGAGACAATTATTTCAAGTGAAAAAGGGGTTGAAATAGTTAGATTAATTAGATCATTTCTCAGTATTGAATGTGAGTTAAGTCTATTGCCAAATGCCATAGACTCTTTTTCAAAAAAAGAAAGTTCAAAGCAATTTGATACTGTTTTTCAAATGGCCTCAAATTTTAGTAAAAAAATGAAGCTAGGAATTAAAACTAGAGATATTAATTTCAAAACTGATTTTGGTCATTCTATTGAGTATTATGATGGAACTATGTTTGAAATTGAGGATAAAGATAATCAAAATAATAAGGTAGTCGTTGGTGGAAGATATGACGCTCTTCTTGTTAATTTAGGTTTAGACAACAAAGCATCTGCAATTGGTTTTGCAGTAAATAATAATAATATTTAAGTTATGAGCAACAATTCAACATTAAGAATAGCTTTTCCAAGTAAAGGTAGACTAAGAAAAGATTTAGAAAAATTACTTAGTTCAAAAAAAATTAGTTTTATAGATGAAGGCAATGATAGAAATTATATTGCTAAATTATCCTCTCATAATGACATATTAGTATATTTTATGGGCGCAAAAGAAATAGTTACTCAATTAGATGAGGGAAATATTCATTTAGGAATTACAGGCGATGACCTTGTGCAAGAATACATGTTTGACTATGATTCAAAAGTTTCTAGTGAGTTAACATTAAATTTTGGTAAAGCAAACTTAGTAGTGGCAGTTCCTAAAATTTGGCTTGATGTTACTACCATGGCCGATTTAGATGAAATTAGTCATATTAAAAGAATGAGTACGTCGAAGCGTCTCAAGGTTGCAACTAAATATATAAACCTAACTAATCGTTTTTTTTCTAAGTGTGGAGTTACAGATTATAGAACTGTGGGAAGTTCAGGTTCAACAGAAAGTGCGCCATTTAATGGTATGTCAGATATTATAGTTGATATCACATCAACAGGTGAAACATTAAAAGCTAATAATTTAAGAATACTAGATGATGGATTAATATTAAATTCATCGGCTAATATTTTTAAATCTCAAACAGCTAATTGGAGTCCGAATCTAGAAAAAATTTGTGAACAATTTTTAAGTTCAGTATCATAATCACATCATGAAGAAGTCAATTCAATCTAAATCATTATCACCAAAAGATATTGATAGAATTATAGAGATGGGTTGGGAGGACAGAACAACCTTTGCTGACATCAAGCTTCAATTCAATTTGTTGGAAAAAGAAGTTATTGCTATTATGAAAGCTAACCTTAAAAGAACTTCTTTTCTAAATTGGAGAAAAAGAGTAAGGGGTAGAAAAACTAAGATTCAAAATTTGTCAGAGCGATTCCGTTCAAAAAAACAAAAAAATTAGTATTATTGTTAATTATTACTACTAAAATTTCATATTAATTAAGTAGTAGATATATTTTATATTAAATTTTTTTATAAAATAAATTTAACTAAAGGAAATAAATATGTATGTAATGTTAACTCAAAAACTGAGTAAGGGTTTTGTTTCATGGAAAAATATGTTGCATGATAATAAAGATAAACTAGAGCAACATGGAATGACTTGTATTTTTGCTAGTTCACATAAAGAAGATGACAACGATATGAAAGCTATTTTTCATTTTGAGTCGCAAGAGGGAATGATGGGATTTAAAAATGATACTGAACTAGCTAAAGCAAGGGAAGATGCTGGAGCACTTACTGAAACTACAGTTATGACACCTTTATCTGAAGAGGCTGTTGTTAATTTCCCAAGTGCACTTTAAAGAAAATAGAATAATTATTCTTTTAGATACAAAAAAACCCGGCTAAGCCGGGTTTTTTTATTAAGCAATAAAGCTTGGGTTACATCATGCCGCCCATGCCGCCCATGCCGCCCATGCCGCCCATATCAGGCATTGCAGGAGCCGCAGAAGATTCTGGTGCATCAGCAATTAATGCTTCAGTTGTGATAAGTACACCGGCTACTGATCCAGCATTTTGTAAGCTTGTTCTTACAACTTTTGTAGGATCAATAATTCCAGCCTTAAACATATCAACGAACTTATCATTTTGTGCGTCATATCCAATTGTAGCAGACTTCTCTTCTTTAAGTTTACCAACAATAACTGGACCATCAACACCAGCATTATTTGATATTGTTCTAATTGGAGCTTCTAATGCTCTTCTTACAATATCAACGCCAGCTTTTTGATCTGAGTTTGAAGTTTTAACTTTATCAAGTGCACTTGCAGCTTTTAATAATGCAAGACCACCACCTGGTACGATGCCTTCTTCAACCGCAGCTCTTGTTGCATTCAATGCATCGTCTACTCGGTCTTTTCTTTCTTTAACTTCAACTTCTGTAGCACCACCAACTTTGATAACCGCTACACCACC
>JADHQX010000023.1 GCA_016777745.1 Candidatus Pelagibacterales bacterium | reverse complement strand
AAGAATGCCCATCTTCTTTTGTAGATGAAAAGCTTAGAAATGAAATGGCTGAACAAGCTCTTAAACTTGCAAAAGAAGTTAAGTATGACTCAGCTGGAACAGTTGAATTTGTTGTAGATGGAGAGAAAAATTTTTATTTCTTAGAAATGAATACGCGACTTCAAGTTGAACATCCCGTTACAGAATTAGTTACAGGCGTTGATCTTGTTGAACAAATGATTAACTGTGCCGATGGAAAAAAACTTAACTTAAAACAAAAAGATATTTCTTTAAAAGGATGGTCAGTTGAGTCAAGAATTTATGCTGAAGATCCTCTAAAAGATTTCTTGCCGTCAATCGGAAGAATTATTGAATACCATGAACCGCAACAAACGTCTTTAAATGAGGTTGTTAGAAATGATACAGGTGTTTCTTCTGGGTCTGATATTAGTATTTTTTATGATCCAATGATTTCAAAATTAGCGGTTCATGCTAGCACAAGATTAAAAGCAATTGACTCTATGATAAATGCTTTACAACAATACTATATAACAGGAGTTGATCACAATATAGCATTTTTAATTTCTACTTTAAAAAATAAAGATTTCAAAAATGGAAATATAACAACTAATTTTATTAAAAAAAATTATCCAAAGGGATATTCTCATAATTATGGTCTAAATAAATCATTGATAAATAAATTTCATCATGCGGCAATATTTATTTATAAAAAAATAAATAAAAAAAATAATAGCTCTAATTTTTCAGTAATTTCAGAAAAAACATTATCTAATTTTAAAGTTAAACTAGATAATATTAGTAGTGATAATGCTTTAATGACTCTTATCGACAAGAGCAAAGAAATTACCTTGAGCTCAAAATGGAAGATTAATCAAAAAATAATGTCTTTAAATATAGAGGATGAATTATGTTTTATTAAAGTAAATAAGATTCATAATTTTAATCAATATTCATTAACTATTGAAGACTGTAGTTTAAAGTTAGTTGTAACACCGGATAAAAACTATGATTTATTTGCGTATATGCCTGAGATTAAACTCGAAGATTTATCTAAAAAGCTTATTTCTCCAATGCCAGGACTTATTAAATCAGTTGGTGTCAAAAAAGGACAACTTGTAAAACAAGGTGAGGAATTAGTGGTTATTGAGGCTATGAAAATGGAAAATATATTAAAAAGTGAGAAAGACTGTACTGTAGATGATATTTTCATAGAGGAAAGCTCTAGTGTAAGTACCGATGAAGTCTTAATGACTTTTAAATAATTTATTGTGCCAAGGTTTTAAGTTTGCTTTGGAGTATATCTCTATCTAAGTAACCCTGCCTAAAATATCTTTGATTTTTTATATCTTTATATTTTGATCTGCCATGTAAAACTCTATAGTTATCCATTATTATCATATCTCCAGAGGTTTGTTTAATTGTAATATTATTAACTTTACTTTTTATTAACTTCCAAAACTTACTTCTGGCTTCAGTGTATTTATTTATTTCACATAAATCATCATAAGGAATAATTTCTGTCCGATTATTGTATCGAACTTGAACAATATTATCTTCATAATCAGTCTCTATTAACGAACAATAATTTTCTAAGATTGTATCTTTATCTTTATATTGGAAGAAAGTTTTAAAACTTTTTAAAATATTGAACATCTCAATATTTTTGCTTTTAATTTGTTTCGCAATATTAAAGCCATCAGCCAATGTGTTTTCACCTCCGACATCACTATTTTTAATGCAATGAAGAAATATATAGCCTTGAGTTGGAAATCTATATGGATTATCGGTATGATTTTCCAAAGCTCTTTCAGTCATTGTTAAGTCGTAAGCTTTCTTAATATTCTTTATATCTGCAATATTTCCCCAATTTGTCTCTTTAATAGGACCAATATGCTTTGTTAAAGCATGTATACCATTTTTTGTTGTGGGCATATTTTTTATTAAGCAAAAACCATACTCATCAACTGCATTTAAAACATCTTTTAATAAGTTTTGGTTAAATTTTTTAAAATTATATTGTGGTATCTTTTTTAAAGAACTGTTCCACAAAGTTTTCTTAGGGTATTCTTTTGGAGCTATAAGATCATTAATTTTGTAGTCATGTTCAAAGTTATTGCTAAAACTAATACTTAATATACTTTTATTAATTTTAAATTTATTGATTTTCAGATTTAAATCTAACTCAGCCGCCTCTATTAATAGTTGATTTGTTTGCTTGTCTCTTATAGTTATATCTGAACTGTGTTCAATTAACCATATTGGTGAAAATTTATATATTTTATTTCTGATTTCTAATCTTAAATAATTAGTATTTTTATTTTTAACTATTGAACATTTCATATATTTAATATTTTTATTAAATTTTCTTTAATTGCAATATCTAATTCATTCTTTGTTACATTTTTACCTAAATCTTCAATACTGGTCACATTTTTATTGTCTAGTCCACATGGGTTAATACCACTGTAGTGCTCTAGGTTGGGATTCCGATTAATGCTAAAACCATGATAACTTACCCAATTTTTGAATCTACATCCAATACTTGCTATTTTATAGTTTTGATTGTTTTTCTTTTTTACAAATATTCCATGATGATTTTTATTTGTTTCACCTTTAATCCCAATATCTTGAAGAATACCTATAATTACCAACTCTAAATTAGAAATATATTTGTTTATATCTTTTTCTCTCTTATTTAAATTAATCAAAGGGTACACAATACTTTGCCCTGGACCATGATATGTATATTTTCCACCACGCTTTGATTGATATACAGGAAATTTATCTTTATCTAATAAATCTGTTGAATTTGCAGTTAAGCCAGCTGTATATAGGGAAGGGTATTCTAATAGCCAAGTAAGATCATCTAACTGATCATTCTTAATCTTTATAATTTCTGACTCCATAAAATTGATTGTAGAATCATAATCTTCTAAACTATTAGATATTTTCCATCTCACTATATTTATATCATAATTTATATTAAAATATTATCAATTAAACGAATATTGTTTATTTTAGCAGCAATAAATATTCTTGATTTATTATGAGGTAAATTTGATTTTTTTAAATTGTTATCTTTTACTTCAAGGTACTCAATCTTAGAAAAACCAAGCTTAAGCATATCATCTTTCTGTTTTTTTAATACTGTAGATATTAATTGGCCTTTTTTAATCAATAGTCTTGATTGTTTCAAATATTTATAAATATATTTTGCTATTTTCTTTTCGTTCTCACTAAGATATTTATTTCTAGATGATAACGCTAAACCATCTTTATCTCTAATGGTCTTACCCATTATAATTTTTGTTTTTAAGATTGTTTGTTTTACAATTCTCTCTATAAAAATATATTGCTGATAATCTTTTTCTCCAAAATAGGCAAAATCAGGATTTATAATGGATAAAAACTTTAACACTATTTCTGACACACCTAAGTAGTGGTTTGGACGAAATTTACCGCATAATTTTTTTTCTAATCCAAATGTTTTAAATGAATAATTCTGGTGAGTATATTCAGAAATATCTTTAGTTGCTGGTGTGAAGACTAGATCAACAGATATTTTTTTTAATTTTTCTAAGTCACTCTTTAATGTTCTTGGATATTCAGAAAAATCTTCATTTGGAGCAAATTGTAATGGATTTACATAAATACTCACAACTACATACCGCCCTTTGTCCTTAGCAAGCTTAATTAAAGATAAATGACCTTCATGTAATGCACCCATTGTAGGTATAAATGCTATTTTTTTTCTTAAATTAACCCTTCTTTGTTTTAGGTATTGTTCTATGGAACTTACATTTTTTTTAACTATCATTTATGGTCTTATATTCTCAAAAATTATATTATCTGCAATTAAATTAGCCTTCTTTTTTTTATCTTCATTATCAACTGTCCAAGTGATTATAGGTAAGCCCTTTTTTTTCATTCTATCAACCAAATTTGATTCAATAAATTCAATATCGCATGATACAAAATCTATGTTCAAATCTAAAATTGCTTCAAAATTATTAGTATTTGAATCAATAACTAAGCCTTTGTAAACATACGGTAAAAATTTAATCAACCATTCTACTGATTTCAAATTAAATGTTTTTAATGCTATAGGTCCTCTATACGACCTAATAATTTCTTGAATTCTTTCCTCTATAAATGGAGTAAATTTTCCTTTTATTTCTATTATTATTGGAACATGTGCACTCACAACATGTAGCATTTCATCCAATGAAATTATATTTGAATTGCTTTCATAGATTTTTAGACTTCTTAATTCATTCATTGTTAAGCTAGATACATTTTTATCTAAGTTACAAAGTCTTTTTAAATTTTCATCATGGAATACTACTACCTCATGATCTTTTGATAATACTACATCACATTCAATCGCATAATTTTCATTTACTGCTGCCAAAAATGATTCTTTAGTATTTTCATATATGTTGTTAGCATTACTATGAAGTCCTCTATGCGCAATGGGAAGTTTATTAAGCCAATTCATTTTTTAAGTAAATATAAATTTCTTCCCAAGTATCAGCTTTTGTAGAGATATCTTCTGGCGTTTTTATCAATCTGGCTAGTCTTTTATCAGATACGTAATGTATTAATTTAACATTAGGGACTTCTGTATTTGCAGATTTTAAGTTAAATACCATATCATCTACAAAAAACACTTTATTTTTAAAATTAGATATTATTTTTTTAATTGTAGGGCCCTTTGAATTAATATTTGTTATAATAGGGTAATCTAAATTATTTTTCTTAAAGCAATATATCCTATCTTGTCTCCGTTTAACTGGAATATTAGTTAATATAATTATTTGAAAGTTAAGTTCAGCTTCAATTTTTTTTAAATTTTCAAATGCGCCGGGAACAATATTCATATCTTTAGTATTTAGGTCAAAAAAATTATCAAGATGTTTAGTTACTTCTTCTTTAGAAATTGGTTCATCATTATCGATTTTTAATATATTGCCAAATAATGAGTAAGTAGAAAGATCAAATTTGAGTTTATGAGCTAATAGATATTTTTCAAATGATCCAAGAAAGTCTAGTATTACTTCATCTGCATCTGATATAAATAGCGGTTTACCTGGGTCTAATGATAGTTTGCTTAATTGCTTTAAGACATCTTCATGTACTGGTGGTGGTACATCTACCTTAATCTTAGCAGTACTTGATGACATAGATATGCTTACTTTAACTCAATCCATGTAAGTTTAGTTTGAGTGTACTGTCCCATAGCTTCAATTGATTTATCTCTTCCAAAGCCTGATTGTTTGTAACCTCCGTGAGGTACAGACATATCTCCATCACTCATACTATTAACTAAAACTTTACCACTTTTAATTCGCTTAGCAAGTTTATGAACTTTATTTAAATCATTAGACCAAATAATTGCATTTAAGCCATAATCAGTATCATTTGCTATTTCTAAAGCTTGGTCTTCGCCGTCAAAGTCAATAGCGCAAAGCACTGGTCCAAAAATTTCTTCTTTGGCAATCTTCATATCATTTTTGACACCTTCAAAAATAGTCGGTGCAATATAGTAACCTCCCGAATCTTTTTTCACTTGTTGACCACCAGTAATAAGATTTGCACCTTCTGATTTTCCATTTTCTATATAACTTAGGACTCTTGATGTTTGATTTTCATCCACCATTGATCCCATCGAAGTTTCTGGTTGAAATGGATCAGCTGGCATCCAAGGCTTACTATATTGAACTAGTTTCTCTAAAAATTCATCTTTTACAGATTTTTCTATTAGCAGTCTTGAAGGCGCATCACATACTTGACCACTATTAAAAAACATTCCATCAGCTGCTTGTTTTGCAGCTAAATCTAAGTCTGGTGCATCTGCAAATATTATATTTGGAGATTTTCCACCACATTCAAGAGATACTCTTTTCATATTTGAGTCTCCTGAGTACTTTAAAAATAATTTTCCAACTTCTGTAGAGCCTGTAAAGCCTAATTTATCTACATCCATATGCATACCTAAAGCTTTTCCAGCAGTTGGTCCAAATCCAGGTACGACATTAAATACACCTTCAGGTACTCCAGCTTCCATAGCAAGCTCAGAAACTTTTAATGCAGAAAGTGGAGATTGTTCAGCTGGCTTTAGAATAAAACTATTCCCTGTTGCTAATGCAGGAGCAATCTTCCAAAATGCCATTAGTAATGGGTAGTTCCATGGAGTTACTGCACCAACAACACCTAGAGGCTCTTTGGTAATCATTGCAATAATATTATCTCTTGTAGGAGCAACGTCATCATAGATCTTATCTATAGCTTCGGCGTACCAATTTAAGCAATTTATGCAAGCTGCTATATCTCCAGTAGCCGCAGATATAGGCTTACCCATGTCCAGTGTTTCAAGGATACCAAGCTCTAGGATATTTTTTTTCATTAGGTCAGCTAATTTAAAAAGAATTTTTTTTCTTTTATTAGGTGCCATACGTGACCAGGAACCTTTTTCAAAAACAGCTCTTGCAGCTTTTACAGCATTATTAATATCTTCAATATCGCACTCAGCAACAGAAGTTACTAATTTTCCATCAACTGGTGAGAAATCTTCAAATACCTTTCCTGATACCGAGTTTACATATTTTCCATTTATAAATGCTTGGTTTTTAATGCTAATAGAGTTTTTAGCATTTATTACTTCTTCGAAACTTAGAGCCATAATTTATCCTTAATTAAAGAAGTAACTCTAATTTATTTTTTATTAAAACGAAGCTATTTTTTCTTAGATGTGGATTTTTTTATAGTTTTTTTCTTTTTCTTTTTAGGTTTTTTATCCATTTTTTTATCAATTAACTCAATTGCTTCATCAAGGACTATTGTTTCTGGGTCAAATGAGTCAGGAATAGTGGCATTAATAGTTTTATATTTAACATATGGACCAAATTTACCTTTCATAACCTTTATAGGTTTTCCATCGCTAGGATGATCACCCAATGTCTTAAGTTCAGAAGAGCTTTTTAATCTTCCAGGTTTTGCATTTGCAAGAAGTGTAACGGCCCTATTAATTCCTATGTCAAAAACCTCTGAACTGTCTTCAAGAGATGCATTTTTGCTATCACAAGTTAAATATCCACCATATCTTCCATAATTAACTAAAATTTCGTGACCTGACTCTGGATGATTACCTATTTTTCTTGGCAAGCTTAATAATAATTTAGCTTTTTCTAAATCAATTTCCTTAGGAGAAATATCCTTTGGTATTGTTGCACGTTTTGGTTTTTCTTTTCCTTCCATTTCACCTAGTTGAATATAGGGACCAAACCTTCCACTTAGTAGCTTAATTTCTTTTGAGGTAATTTCATCAATTCCTAAAACAACATCATCAAATACTTCTTTAACTTTCTTGTGAGATATAGGCCTGGTAAACTTACAATCAGGATAGTTAGTACATCCAACAAATGCACCAAATCGACTAACTTTTAAACTTAGTTCTCCGCCGCATCCATTTGGACAAACACGTGTAATAGTATTATCTTCCTTATTAGTTGCAAAAATATGTGATTTCAAACTTTCGTTTAGATTATCTAAAATATTTGTTATTCTAAGCTCAGTTACTTCACTTATATTTTTTGAAAAATCTTTCCAAAATAAAGAAAGAAATTCAGTCCAGCTAATTTTACCAGTAGTAATATCATCGAGCTTATCTTCCATATCTGCAGTAAAATCATAATCTACATACTTATCAAAGAATCCTTTTAAAAAAGCTGTAATTAATATTGCTCTATCTACTGGAACAAATCTATTCTTTTCAACCTCTACATAAGCACGCATTTTCAAAACAGAAATTATACTTGCGTAAGTTGATGGCCTTCCTATTCCTAGCTCCTCAAGTTTTTTAACCAAACTTGCTTCAGAATATCTCGGGGGAGGTAGAGTAAAGTGTTGACTAGATTCTGGGGTTTGTTTTTTTAAAATTGAATCCATGGATAGATTAGGTAGAAGTTTTTCATTATTTTCTGAGGTATCTGTAGTTTCTTCATTTGCTACAATTTCCTTTTCTTTAAATTCTCCATAAACATTTAGAAAACCGTCAAATTTCTGAATTGAACCATTAGCTCTTAATTCTAGATTTTTATCATTTGATGTTATATCTATAGATGTTCTTTCGTATTGAGCAGAACTCATTTGGCTAGCCAGAGAACGTTTCCAAATTAGTCGATAAAGTTTATTACCATCTTCATCTAAGTATTTTTTTACTTTATCTGGTGTTATATTTACATCAGTTGGTCTAATACCTTCGTGAGCTTCTTGAGCATTTTTTGCTTTTTTACTTTTGTATGTTTTAATTTCACTTGGTAAATATTCTGCAATAAAATTTTGTTTTAAATATTCTCTATAAGAATTAATTGCTTCTAAAGAAAGCTCTGTACTATCAGTTCTCATATAAGTTATAAGTCCAACAGTTTCACCGTCTATTTCAATACCTTGAAATAGTTTTTGAGCAATTTGCATTGTTCTAGATGCACCAAAACCAAATACGCCTGAAGCTTCTTGTTGTAGTGTTGAGGTAGAAAAAGGAGCATTTGAATTTCTTTGAGCTGGTTTTTTTGAAATATTCGATATTTTGAAATTTTTATTTTTAAAAGCATCAATTACTTCATCTGCCTGATCATTATTTTTAAAGCTATGTTTTTCTACTTTATTACTATTGAAATGGGTGAGGTTTGCTTCAAATTCATCATTTTTGTCTGTGATAAACTTACATTTTATTTTCCAATATTCTTCTGGATCAAAAGATTCAATTTCTAATTCTCTTTCACATATTAACCTAAGAGCAACCGATTGAACTCTACCTGCCGACTTAGCCCCAGGAAGCTTTCGCCACAAAACTGGTGATAAATTAAAACCAACTAAGTAGTCTAAGGCTCTTCTTGCTAAATATGCCGATACTAAGGAGTCATCTATGTCTCTTGGGTTTTCAATGCCTTTAGTTACAGCTGTTTTTGTAATCTCGCTAAATACAACCCTTTTTACAATCTTATTTTTTAATATTTTTTTCTTTTTTAATAGCTCTAATATATGCCATGCAATTGCCTCACCTTCTCTATCTGGGTCTGTAGCTAAAAATAAAGTATCTGATTGTTCTGCTGCCTTGTAAATTTCAGATAAATTCTTTTTTGATTTATCAGATGTTTCCCATTCAAAAGCAAAATTATTCTCCGGGTCAACAGAACCATTTTTTGATGGAAGATCTCTAACATGTCCATAACTAGCTAAAACCTTAAAGTTACTACCTAAGTAAGCATTAATTGTTTTGGCTTTAGCTGGACTTTCTACAATTACTAAATTCATTTTGAACTTATTAAGCTAAAATAATTCACTTTGTCAAATTAAGACATGAGATAAATTATAAATGATAGGAATTAAGGGAATTTTTTCTATTTGAGTAATTCTTCTTTACCTGTAATTAATCTTAAAATATTTTTCGCGTGTGAGATTAATATAATAAATCCAGTTATAGCATATGTCATTACATGCTCAGTGTTGGGCAAAAGATAGATCGCTATCAAGAGTATAATAATACTTATCAGGGCTGACATAGAAGATATCCTTGATACAGCAAAAACCAGAATCCAAGCGATCACTACAACAAAGAATAAAATAAAATTAGATGCTAGTAAAATTCCTAAAAATGATGCGTACCCTTTACCACCACTAAAATTTTTAAGCCATATAGGAAAAATATGTCCAATTAAAATAAAGATTGAACAAATTAAGAATGATTCAGGGTAATAATTTTGACATATATTAATCGCAATTATTGCCTTGAGGGCATCAACTAAAAGAGTAAGTGCAGATGCAAAATAATTTCCCGTTCTCAAAATATTGGTTGCTCCAGTGTTTCCAGAACCAATATTCCTTATGTCCCCAAGATTAAATAGTTTTGCAAAAATTATACCACTTGGAATTGACCCTAGTAAATATGAAATTAATATACTACTGAAAGTAATTAGCATTTGATTATTCAACCATCATAGCTAAACAAGCCATTCTAACTGCTACACCATTTTCAACTTGCTCATTAATAACAGATTTATTTAAGTCGTCAGCCAAAGAGCTTTCTATTTCAACATTTCTATTTATTGGCCCTGGATGCATAACTAGTACATCTTTTTTAGCCTTTAATAATTTTTTATAAGTTAATCCAAATGAGTTAAAGTATTCATCTTCCGAAGGTAAATCGGCATCATTAATTCTCTCTTTTTGAATTCGAAGCATCATTACTATATCAGCTAATTCAATACCTTTTTCTAAATTATCAAAATACTCCACATCAAAAGTTTCTATATTTTTTGGCTTAAAATATTTTGGTGTTACAAATCTTATTTTTGCATCCAATTTTTTTAAAAGATAATAATTTGATTTTGCTACTCGACTGTGTTCAACATCACCACAAATTGATACAACTAAATCTTTAAAATTTTTACCTTTATCCTTCATAGTAAATGCGTCAAGCAAAGCCTGAGTAGGATGCTCAATAGAACCTTCACCAGCACTTATGACTGGACACTTAATCTTTGAAGATATTTCATTGATAGATCCTGCAGTAGCATGTCTTACTATTACTAAATCAGGGTTCATTGCATTAAGTGTATCTGCAGTGTCACTTATGGTTTCACCTTTTCTCAAAGATGAACCTTCTAAATTCATATTTATTATGTCAGCGCCAAGTCTTTTAGCGGCAATTTCAAAAGATATAAGGGTTCTAGTGGAGGGTTCAAAAAATAAGTTAATAATTGTTCTCCCATTTAGAATAGGAACAGTTTTATCTTTTTCTTTATTATTATATTTAAATAATTTTGCAGTGTTAATTATTGAATTAATATCTTGCACTGACAAATCTTTAATTGACTGCAGATTCTTAATAGAAAGTTTGGGGATTTTATTTATTTCAATCATCTGTGTAGTTACTTATATATTGAAGCGCTCCCTCTAGAATAAATGCTGCTGCCAAGTTATCAATTTCTTTTTTGTTTATTATCTTTTTTTTACGACTTTTTTTTGGTTTTTCATAGAACCTTTCAACTGCAGCGCTAGATAGTCTTTCATCCCAAAAACCATATGGCATATTTAAATTTTCAGAAATAAGTAATGCTGTATCTGTTGCAGACTGAGCGCTTTTACCTTCTGACCCATCCATATTTAAAGGCATTCCAAAAATTAATCCGCCTATTTGAAATTTATTAATAACTTCAGTTAATTCCTCAATTAAAATGCCTATCTTGGTTCTCTCAATAGTTTTAATAGATAAAGCAATTTTTAATTCTGGATCAGAAACAGATATACCTATTCTTTTAGATCCTAAATCTAGTCCCATTAAGCGTTGTTTATCTATTAGAATATCTTTAAATTCTCTTAAATCTTGAATTTTTTTTGTTTCATTGCCCATCTTTTACAAGTATATATCATAAATAATTATGTTATTAACTAGATAATCTAAGTATCACAATGGAATTTGATAAAAATAGCACACTTAAACTAGCAAAACTTGCTCGCTTATCACTAAATGCCGAGCAATTAAACAGTTTAGAAAAAGATTTAACCTCTATTGTCTCTTTTATCGACCAACTTAAAGAAATCAACACTGAGAAGATTGATCCAACTTCAAACTCACTTGATCAAGACCTAATATTAAGAGAGGACGTTGCTGAGAATAAATTATCTAATGAAGATCTACTAAAAAATGTGCCTGAATCTGAGCTAGGTTTTTTTGTGGTACCAAAAGTTATAGAATAATAATGATAGAAAATTTAACCATCGAGCAAACATCAAAACTTCTTAATGATAAGCAAGCCTCGGCATTAGAAATAACTGATATCTATCTTAAGAAAATTAATACAGCCAAAAAACTAAATTGTTTTATTACTGTATCAGAAGATAAAGCTATAGAGGCGGCTAAAGAGACTGATGAGAGAATATCCAAAAATAAAAAAATTGGATTTCTTGATGGAGTACCACTTGCATATAAAGATTTATTTTGCACAAACGATATTCTTACTACGGCATCAAGTAAGATATTATCAAACTTTACACCTACTTACGAGTCTACGGTTACTGCTAACTGTAAAGATCAAGGAGCTGTAGTTCTTGGTAAACTTAATTGCGATGAATTTGCAATGGGATCAACTAATAAAACAAGCTTTTATGGACCTGTTATAAACCCATGGAAATCTATTGATAATGAAGATGAACTGGTTCCAGGTGGATCGTCTGGTGGATCAGCTGCTTCAGTTGCAGCAGATTTATGTGTTGCATCTCTTGGTACTGACACAGGTGGTTCAATCCGACAGCCAGCATCATTCACAGGATTAGTTGGACTTAAACCTACCTATGGTAGAGTTTCAAGATGGGGCACAGTTGCGTTTGCATCTTCATTAGATCAAGCTGGACCAATAGCTAAAACAGTTGAAGATGCTGCAATACTACTTCAAACAATTTCTGGCCATGATAATAAAGACTCAACAAGCTCTATAAGATCGAATGAAAATTTTTATTCTAATCTTGATAGCTCTGTAAAAGGGTTAAAGATAGGTGTTCCAAAAGAATATATGAGCGATGACTTGCCAGAAGAAATTCAAAAATTTTGGAACCAAGGTAAAAAAATACTTACTGAAAATGGTGCCGAACTAACTGAGGTAAGCCTACCGTCTACAAAAACAGCACTTCCTGCATATTATATTATTGCACCAGCTGAAGCTTCATCAAATTTATCAAGATATGATGGAGTTAAGTACGGATTAAGAGTTAAAGAAAAAAGTCTCACTGAAATGTATGAGTCTACAAGATCAGAGGGTTTTGGAGATGAAGTTAAAAGACGTATTATGATTGGAACTTATGTTCTTTCGTCAGGATATTATGATGCATATTATATAAAGGCACAAAAGATTAGATCTATAATAAAAAACGATTTTGATAATGTTTTTAAAAACGTTGATGCATTATTCACTCCCGCAACACCAAATACAGCTTTTCCTATAAATAGAGAAGAAACAGATCCAGTTCAAAACTATTTAAATGATATCTTTACTGTTCCAGCTAATTTAGCTGGCTTACCAGCTATTTCTATTCCGTTTGGACTTGATAATTCAGGTTTACCGATAGGTATGCAATTAATTACTAATTCTTTTCAAGAGCAAATGCTTTTAAATATTTCTAAAAATCTGCAAGATACGATTAATTTTAATAACCGACCAACTCAATGGTGGAAATAGTTTATGAGTAATAATTGGCAAACAGTAATTGGTATTGAAATACATGCTCAAGTTAATTCAAAATCAAAGCTTTTTTCAAGTTCATCTACTGG
>JADHQX010000022.1 GCA_016777745.1 Candidatus Pelagibacterales bacterium | reverse complement strand
ACTGGTAAGCGCCCGTTGAGCTTCAACAGTTGCTCGGCTATCACCTATCTCAATTGCGCGAGTTAATGCGGCCTCTGCTTGCTGCATTTGTGTGTTAACACGGTTTGTATACTCTGTAACATAATTAGTATCCAAACTCGTCATGCGTTGCTTGAGGTTATTTGATTCCCCCTGAACAGCTTGAGCGTACTTTATAGCTTCCTGCTCACGGCGCTCGGCTTCACGCATCTTTTTAGTTAACCGGTCTATACGCTTTTGCGTTGCGGTTTCTGCTTTTTCAAACTGATCGTCCGAGCCACCCGACCTATCGTCGTCTTTGCTCGTTAAATCCTCATTGACCTCTACTTCGGTCTCTTGAGCATTACTGACATCCAGTTCGACATTTTGTTCATTGTCGTCTGCCATCTCTATCTCTCCTTATGTTAATTGATGAATATCTTCTGGGTCCAAAATAGTAGACAGGATTTCGTCATCGTTAAGAATACGAACCTCTCCACCGTCAATTTGAAACCTTGACCCGGCGTATCTAGCAAACAATACCCATTGTTTAGCCTCGCACCATGGACCTGACGGGAACTTTTCTTTGTCCGCATAGGCCAGTGGGCCAACTTTCAGAACGTAACCGACCTGTGTGGAGACTTGGCTTTTTTCCATCGTTTCAGAAGGCAAGAAGATACCGCCAGCGGTTTTTCCTTGGCCCTGATAAGGTAGAACTAAAAGCCGCCATCCAGTAGGTTGGGGCATTCTGTCAAGAAGGGATTTACCAATCATCTCAGGGTTGAGACGAGGTTTTTCTACATAAGCATCAGCGAGATTAGGCTTGTCGCTTTTTTTCTCTTCTGGCGCTTGTTCTGTTTTTTTGATCGGTTCTGATGGTCCCGACTCCGCTTTTATTTGAAAAGCAGCGTTAGGCGCAGCAGACAAATCTATTTTAGATTTAGTCATTAGATCGCTCCTGTTTATCTAGCAGGCCCTTGAGTTCCTGTTCCACGTGATTTAGACATTCCATATTGCCCATAAGCTCACGATATTGCTCCATAGACTTAACGTTACCATACTGCATCAAATCTAAAATGCCTTGGCGTCTCTCTCTCAAGATTCGAAAGACGGCTTCAGCCACATAAATGTCGTCCATTTATACCTCGCATATTATCGAACAATGTCTGATAATATCGTAGCACATAAAGTATAAGATGTGCTAGGACAAAGTATTATTTTATGCGATTACCTCAAAATGCGGCCCATCTATAAAAGGCCTACGTGACTGGCTTCTACGCAAGTCTATGTAAGCGTTCATAGCATCTTCCGCAGTTCCTTCATAAGTACGAATATCTCCCTCTGACCATGCCGCGCCCCATTTTATAGGCAAACCTACTTCAATAGCGGCTTTCTTAAACGCATCACAAATATCATCATAAACGTTAATTTCCCAAACAACATCTGAACCATCATAAGCAACCACGTCTACAGCGTGACAATAGCCATCATCCTGAAGAAGGTGCTTTGAGTTCATAGTTTGTGATCGACCAGATTTATACAGACGTTCTTGTTCTTCAAGAGATCGAACCCCGTAAGTTACACCAAAGTCTACGTTAGTATAGCCTATAGCCAACTTAACCACTTCTTGTAATTTAGGGTGAACACCGTCCAGTTTACCTAGACTGCGTTGTGATAACTTAAAACTCATTTTGCTACGCCTTTCGTCTTCTCGAAGGACCTGAGTCCGCCTAGACCCAACATTCCCATTAACACCGGCATCATTACCGACATGTCCGCTTGTGGGACTGTTATGCCAAAACCTGCGGCAATTGGCGAGACTAAAAAATTGACGGCTAAACCAAGAACGCAAACATGCCCACATAACGGCCTCCATGACGATTGAAACCAGTTACCTTTAGCATCGGCGGTATTTAGCGCAATCTGCGCAAGGGCAATCTCCTGCCCATGTTTTTCGGCCATGGTCCCAATCTCATGGGCCAGCTTTGCTTTCTGATCTTTGTCCTCAATGAATTTATCGAGTAGGCCTGTAACAGGTCCTATTAACTGTTGTAACATTTTTAACCACCGCCCGCTAAAGACCCTATACCTTGCTGCGCTTCAGGTCTTCTAAAAGGGTTAGCCGCAACAGGCATTGTTTGTACCGCGCCCGTCAGACCATACGAACTGGCCGCTCTAGTTTCAGGTGGAACATACGGTGTCGTAACGTCAATAGGGTCGCTGCCCGCATCATCGCCCGTTCCTAGATCACCAACAGGATCAACAGGGTCTACTGTGTAAGAACCGTCGCCTGTTCCGGTGGTTCCGCCGGGAACCCCACTGAAGTCTATGTTACCTATGCCCGATAAATCTAAACCATTATAATCGAAACCATCAGGGTACATTTCGTAGAAACTATTAAGACCTGCTAAGGTTTCCGGCGTCATGCCGCTAGTATTGGTTCCGGGCGGAATAAAGGGATAAGGGTTGTTAGTATCAGTGCCGCCCGTATCGGCGCTTCCCGTATTGGTATTTCCGGGACCATTGCCCCTACCGGGACCACCTTGTGGACCGCCTTGGTCTTCAGGGTTATAGGAGTTATTACCCGCCCCACCTTCACCACCGATATTAAGGTTTCCTAAATCAAGCCCTGATAAATCAAGGTTGGAAAAGTCTAAATCTAAACCAGACAAGTCTGGCGTAAAGTTATTTCCGGTGTACGTGGTTCCTTGGGCTTCATCTATAGCGCCTTGTGGTGGGTTAAACGCCGGTTCGCCGCCCGGTGCGAAGCCCCCACCTTCTGGGCCGTAACCGCCGGGACCAAGCCCGCCAGTAACGCCCGCATATGGATCAAACCCCGGTCCGCCTCCCCTTGTATCCGGTAAAGGTTCTCCACGAGGACCGCCGCCTAATCCGGGATCGCTATATAAAGAGGGGTCTACGTTACCCATCCCACCTTCGCCACCAATACTGCTTAGATCAAGTGTGCTTAAATCGAATGTACCGCCATCTGGTAAAGGAATACCTAAGTAATCACCTTGGCCCACGGCCTCCGCCATGGTTTCAATGCCTGTTGGATCGTCTACACCTGCTCTTCGACCGGGAGGCACCTGACCGGGACCATCTCTAGGTTCAATATAGTTAGAACCCATTTGTTCTCTGGGACTCATAGGAGACACACCACGAGTACCGCCAAAACCGGGTTCTACACCTAATTCAGGATCGCTGTACAAAGACGGATCAACCGCAGGTTGAACAACGGGGGGAGGTGCCACAGCTTCTGGTGCGGGTTGAACTTGGTTTGGTAAGGCCAAGCCACTTAAATCTAAATTATTTAAATCAATTCCCGGTAAAAAACCACCCGACGGCGTTGGCATTCCCGGACCGGCTAAAGGTTCGGGTTGAACAACTGGGGGTGGTACTTGCACAGGTGGTGCTACCGCTTCGGGCGGCGCAGGTTGCATAACCGGTGGAGGTACTTGCACAGGTGGTGCCGGTGGCTCCACAGGAGCTTGCGGTAAAGTAGCAATACCTTCGGGTGGAGCAGTAACAACTTCTGGCATAGGGGCGGTAGATGTCGGGGCCTCGTAACCAATACGGTCCATAAACTCTTCAGGAGTGTATTCCTTAGTCGCAGCATCTCCTTCAAAACCAAACGAACTTACATCTTCTGTATAGGTATTTGTGTCCGGATCGTAGGAAGCGTTAAGGTCAAAGTCGGAGGCCGCAGGAGAATTGTTGTACATATCCACAAGTTGTTGAGGACTAGGGTCCGGCGGCGTAAAAGAAAAAGTATTACTCGCACTCGACTCATAACCCAGTCGATCCATAAACTCTTCAGGAGTGTATTGTTTAGTTGCGGCATCCCCTTCGAAACCGAAAGCACTCACGTCTTCTACAAACGTGTTTGTCGCAGGATCATAAGTAGCAGTAAGGCTAAAATCTTGTGCTCCCCTAGAATTGTTGTATTCAGATACAAGCTCTTCTGCGGTGAAATTTTTGTTTGTTGGCTCTGGAGCAGGTGCCGGAGCAGGTTGCGGAATCGGTTGTGGCCTTGGTTGTGGTACTGGCGCGGGATCAGCATATGGCGCAGGTTCTGCCACTACCGGCATTTTAAGACGTGGTATAACCGTTTCGGGAAGAGGTTCAAATCTATTTCCTCTTCCACCCACCATAAACCTGCTAAAATCTACCATCAGAAAACTCCTAAAAAACGTTGTGGGCGGGCAATAGGACTAAAACCCTTTACCATCCCGCCACGTGCCATTCGCTTGGCTGGAGTTTCCCCGGCCTCAGACAAAGCAATAGCAACTGCTTGGTTCTGTTCATAGCCTTCGTCCATCAATTTCTTGATGTTCTGGCTTTTCGTTTTGTTGCTGCTACCTTTCTTTAACGGCATCTTAACAACCTATGTAGCTTCCGCCTCGTTTCGCAGCACCCATACCACGAGCGGTTTCTTTCCGAGTAGGTGACGCACCACTGTAATCAATTACAGATTTTGGTACAGAAACGTTAGCTGTCTTCCCATAAGGAATACGACCTTGCTTGTCGATCTGTGCATACTCTACTGGCTTTGGTGGCGCTTTCGGCGCTGAACCGTTTACTTTTACTTTACCTTTCATTTGGATTCCCTCCTGACTGTTTCAATATCTCACGCTCCATTGCAGACTGGATACGTGCCTGTGTTTGTGCTTCCTGAGAAGCAAGACGCCTGTCGAACTGTGAACCACGCATCTGTTGATTTTGTGCGTCCAACTCAACCTTGGCTTGGTCAATCTGTTGATCGGCCTGATCGCCCTGTGCCTTAATCTGTAGCTCTTGCTCTTTAAGCTGAACCAACGGATCAGGAGCGCCAGCACCAGACAATTCGCCAGATAGTTCTTTAACCTGTTGTAAACCTTCCGCTACAAACTGTGCCGTAATACGCTCAATCTCTAACATCTCGTCATCACTAGCAGGCTGACCACCTTTCTGCTGTACCTGCTGTAGGTACGCAACCGCAGCTTGTTCTTTCGCTGCAATCTGAACATGCTCCATGACGTGCTTCTGCAAGCTTATCGCCATCGGCGGCATATTACCAACCATTGGAGATGCGCCAAACGTTAAGTGCGCTTGAATGTGGGCTTGATGGTTCTGACCCTCAAAGGCATGTAACGGCAACATATCCAATACATTAATGTTTTCTTGCGCCGGATCAATAGGTACGGGTTCGTCTGTCGGAACCGCTTTCATAATCCGATCAATGTCCGTTACACCAAGTGCCTCGTACATATCACGATACACTTCACTAATGTTGTGTATTTCTGGAGCCTGCGAGGCAAGCTGAAGCTTAGTCTGTGCCAGTACAATACGCTGCGCTTGACTAAATACATTAGGATTACTAACCGGCATTACATCTACGCGGTCATCAAAATCCTCACGCATAATCTGCTCGTCACCACCCGGAACCGTATACGGATACCGCTGGGGCAAACTCTCAGACATAACGCGAGCAAGGATTCTAAACTCCTGCTTCATGCCGTAATGCAAACGCTTATGGACCGCACTCATTACACGAGTACCCTGTTCCATCATCGCTAACGTTGTACCTACCGCAGCCTGCTGATTACCGTCCCCTACTTTAAGGTCCGTGATCGTAGCAAAACGCTGACCGGCTTCTACAACAAATCCCAACAACTGGAACAATGTTTGGTCAGGACCCTTGAATGGCAACGGCATAAGGCTGTCACGGATAGCCCCTCCGGGTGCGTCCACATCTCGGAACTCACCGGGTTGCAACGGAGAATCATCATCCCTGATCCGTAGTCCGCGGGCCTTGAAGCCTGCTGGAAGGTTGGACAACGTACCGGCGTCAATCAACTGTCGCAAAGCCGCTGTGGCAGTTCGTGACAAACCACCAATAGTGTGTATTAAACCTAACCCGTAAAAACCAAAGCCCGGTAGGAATTTAAAGTGGGTGAAGTATTGTATTTTTTTCTTTAACTCGTCGTCTTCCTGATAGTTACGGCGGATCGACAGAATCTGGCCGTTGTCCTCGGAAATCGTTACGATGTAAGGAACCTTAATTCCTGTAGGCTCACCCTCGTCATCTAGCTCTTCATAACCTTCCAAATCTAAATCAGCGTGTACTTCTAAAATTGTACAATCATAATCTATCTGGTTAGGTTCCAAGCCTTCAATGCGGTCCATCTCGCCGTCGAGCGAACTCATTTCCTTCTGTGCAGGTATAACTTCAACGTCTAAATACGTGCCGTAAATCTGGCGCTTGCGTAAATCGTTGAGCGACATACGCACAACTTGCGTAATGTTAGGACATGTTTCGAGGTCCGCGGTCTCATAAGGAACAACTAAGTTCTCTGCCGGGACAAACTTGGATACCGCACGACCTAACGTTTCATCGTAATACGTCTTCTTAAACGTAGAACCCGCTAACGGGAGATAAAACAACATCTGGTCCATGTCGGGCGTGTATTCTTCCATCACCGTAGTGATGTAATAGTTCATAAACTGACGTACACGTTGTGCTTGCTGGTTCTTTGAGGGCGATTCTTTGCCCATAACAACAGTTCGAACGGGACCCGAAGCAGGTAATAATTCGTTAAAAGCTTGCGCTTGGAACTGCGTAGCAGCTTCAGCAAGCAAAGGATGTGTTACCGCGGATGCTCCACGAAAAGGCTGGGTGCGCTCATCATAGGTAAAGCCTAAAAGCTCAAGACCGTTAGTGTAAGCATCTTCCCACTCTTGGCGACTCGCCTTGTTAGCGTCAAACTCAGACAACAGATCACTGGAAATACGTGATAACTCACGGTCCGGTATCTCTTCTGCTAAGTTAGCGTAAAAATCTCCGTTAACACCACGCTGGTCCTGCGGATCAAAATCAACAGTAACCCCGCCATCTTCTTCAGGGCTGATCTCAATGGAGCCAACATCTTCAGCTTCAATTTCTGCCATCACAATGTTCTGACTATCCGGAAGCTCGATCTCTATCTCAGCCATTAAGTCGTCCGGGTCAAGTTGTGATGGAACATCCATCAAGCCTGCGTTTGGTTTACCATTTGCCATTTCCGCTCCTAATAATCTGAAATGAAGTAGCCGTACTGATCTCGCGGTATATACAGATCAGGCCCCTTCTCAGGACTTGCAAAGCCACGATCATTCGTAGGCCGTCCCATAATTGCATCCAGTTGCTGGAAAATTTTAGCATCTACCATCTGCGCAAGTTGCGCGGGAGTAGCGTTTATACCAGCTTGTTTAAATATTGATATGCCTACCGCATTGTTACGCTTATCCATAGCACGATGTAAACGGTTAGAAGCACTAAAATCTTCGTTCATGTTACCAACCGTCATCGCGGTCTTTGGGCCGTAGTCCGCGGACATCATTGCACTACCTAACATATGCGCACGACTATCCGCCAGTTCTTGGGGTGTGGGTAAATCTTGGCGACCGGCTGGCCGACCATGACGATTTTTACCCGATATAGGGTCTTGAACTAACGGATACCCGTATTCACTTTCGAGGTTCTCGAAAAAGGTAGGGCCGTCCCCGTAATAAGTTTCGCGGGCCTCGGAACCCGGATTACCCGACGCTCTGATCTCCGACTGTCTGTCGGCATCGTACCGTGCGCCCTCTGGAGGGTCCATGAACGGCAAATATTGTTCTGCTAAAAAAGTACCTACACCACGTTCTTCGAACTCTTGCTCTTGAACTGGGGCCGGAAGTTCGGTAGTCTCTCCTAGTTGGACAGAAGCTCCTCCGTCTTCAAAATATGAGATGAACCCTCCCGCTCCGAGATTTACCGCGGCACTATTCATTCGTAAACCTTCCATAAAAAGTTAATAATACGCTTTCACTTTAGCATGGTTTTCTTCATCTTCCCAGTCATCTGTTGGTAGTTGAACGAAATTCCCTTGTCTATAGCGCATAAGCGCCTGCGTCATACTATCAACCAAGTCATCATGCTCCCCGTTAGGAAAAGCAGCAACCTCTTCGATCAATTCGTCCGAAAAAGTTTCATCAGGTGCCCAGACCATCCCAGCCTCAAATAACGGTGATACACTATGTACTCTACTCACCTTATCGTTACCGCGGCTCGGTGTAAAGTTTACAACTGGTATGCCCATAGCACGTAATTCCTGTGTCAAAGGGGTCCCTGACGCTTTTGCTTCAACAATAACAGTATCTGGTTCCCAAAACTTATAGTTGTCAAGAGCCACTTGCTTTAACTCAGGAAAATCCCAACGTCCCTTTTTACTATCTAACAAAATTAAATTAGGACCCGAACCACCCTCATTGGGATAAAACACCCCCCACGTCGTAATAGCAGAATAATCCGCCGTCTCACGTTTACTAAAAGCAGTATCATAACTTTGTATCACATATTCTAATTGCGGAATTTTTTCAGGCTCCCAAACTTTCCACCATTCTCTAGGAATGATCGCGTTTTCTTCACCCGTAGGATTTTGCTGATACTGAGCGTTCCACTTAGAAGGCGGAATCGAAGCCTTAACCGAAGTCAAATCTTCCAAACTCCAATACTCTGGCCAGCACGGAGTCCCATCCTCAAAAATTGCCGGTAACTCCACAACTTCCCATTGGTCCGCCAACGGGTCTTTTGACATAGCCCGCAGTAATTGGCCCGTCATGTCCTTCTCAGACCACCTAGTCTGAACCAATACAATTGACCCACCCGGCTGTAAACGCTGTCTAGGACCACCTGTGTACCAATCCCAAGCATCATCAAAGCCGTTGTTGCTCATCGCCGTCTGCTCAGAGTGCGGATCATCAATAATCACCAAATCACCACCACGTCCCGCCAAGTTCGAACCAACACCAACCGCGTAGTACATCCCACCTTTGTTCGTGTCCCACCGACCACTGGCCTTACTGTCAGCCGCTAACTTTACCTCTGGGAAAATATCCTTGAAGTCATCACTCTCAATCAAGTTTTTTGTTTTACGACCAAAGTTAACCGCCAATTCCGTCGTGTGCGTCGCCTGAATGATCTTCATTTTCGGATTACGGCCCATCATCCATGCCGGAAACAAGAAAGACGCAAACTCACTCTTCGTGTGCCGCGGTGCCATGTTAATAATCAAACGCTTTAGCTCGCCGCTCGCGACCCTTTCCAGCTTCTCGGCAATGATCCGATGGTGACGGCCCGCAATAAAGTCAGGCCAGACTGTTTTTACGAAAGTTAAAAAATCATCTTGGCACTTTTCGTTTTTTTCAAGCTGCGCGAGCCGAAGCTCAAGCTTCAGTTTTTTCTCTTCCATCAACACGTTTTGGGCTGAACTCATAGGGGTCCCTAGCTAATTTTTCATACGCAGTTTTTAATGTTCCACGTGGAACAATTACGATGTTTCACGTGAAACATAACACGTATTGTATGCGATTTTAAGCACAAATATAAGACAGTTAATCTTATTTTAAATTTTATAGTAATTATTCGCGAGAAACATGGCACATGCTCCCGTCTCGTAAGCGCGGGGCCGTGCGCGCTGGATCGCGCTCCTTGGCGCTCAGTCCGGGGCATTTGACCCGATAGCCGGGGGACCCTGCGCGTTTTTCCCGGCGGATGGACCACGGCCAGCGGCCAGCGGACCGGGGGCAACTGGCAGCGGATCGCGGACCACGGCGGACCGGGCGCGGGTTAACTTTCACCGGCTGGGGTCATCGCGTCGCGCAGCTCGCGCAGCGGTTAACGGCCACCGGCCAAGGTGCCCGGCCACCGGCCACCGGCCACGGGATCGCGGCCCGTAGGTTTGGGAACTGGTACGCGGGGCACGGCCCGCCCTATTTAACTCTTAAACACTAGGCAATAAAAAAGCCCGCACGTGGCGGGCTTAGTGTTGCGGAGCGGTGGCGCTAGTGGCCAGCGTCGATCATCTCCTGCGCGATCTCCTGCGCTTTGATGTAGTGCTTGTCGCGTTCCTCTTCGCGGCCAGCCATACCCATTACCCCCATGAATTGAAGGTGGAATTGCAGCTTTTGCCCTGGCGTCATTAGATCGGGTTTATGTTCGGCAATCATTAGTCAAACCTCGCTATCTTAGTCTCACGGGTTGCACGGTCGCGGATCGCGGCGATCCCGTACTCATAGACAAAGCACTCGAACCCCTCGAAGATGAAACGCGCCAGCGGTGGCAATGCGTCGTCGTCTTCATATTCGCTTTGATACGTGCCGTCGTGGTCATCAATCGAACCCTTGAACGGGTACGCGTTGAACCCGCCGAACTGGTAAACGCTATCCATCCCGGCGGCGATGTTGTCCAGCGTTAAGGGTGCAGCCATCAAGCAAGCTTGACAAAAGAAGTCCGGGATTATCCCGCAGGCCTCCGCCAATTGTGCTGGCGTTGCCCCGCCCAGCTGGTCATCCGCTGCCGGGTTAAAGACGCGATCCAGCACCACGTCCGAAGGTCTTAGTTTCATTTCAATTATGTTAGTCATTTTTATTTCTCCGTTGTTGCCGGTGCGTTGTTGCCCCGGTTATAGGATTATATGCGATAACTTTGGAAAAAGTAAACCCGCATAAAAAAGCCCGCACGTGGCGGGCTTGGTTTAGTGTTAACTGTGGGTGTATCCGTCCGGCTCAATTCCAAGCCACATCCCACACCAGCGGACCATTATACAATCCCAGCCGCCCAACACGGTGGCGCGAAATTGTCGGTAGGTTAAACCTTGCGGGTCCTGCTGCCATTTCCGGGCCAGTGCCTCGCGCTGCTTTCTAGTGGTTGCTATCATCGTTAAACCTCCAAACTTAGTTCTAGGTCAATGCTTGAATGGTCAACCGTTACCACGATGTCACCCTCTTGGATCATGCTGCGCACCTGCTGGCGGATGTCCTCTTCGTTGGGGTTTATATCGTCAAGCTTTGCAGATATCCGGCGATCAATAAACCGCTCCAGTTCGTTAACGAGAGAAATACCGGCGCTGTCTTTTAAGGTTTGAATGTCCGCGCTCATCCGCTCAATGTTGCGTTCAAGCTGGACCGCATAGTCCCGCAAGTTTTTAAGGTCCGCCGCTGCGGCTCGAATATCTTTGCCGGTTTCGGTCAAGTCATCGGCCAGATACTGCGCGGCCAGTGCATCAAGGTGGTCTATGTTTGATTTAATGTCGATCATGTTTACTTCTCCGTTAGTTAGTTGGGACGGCTTGCCCGCCGTCGTATGGGATTATATGGGATAACTTTATAGAAAGTAAACCCCCACAAAAAAGCCCGCACAATGGCGGGCTTTCGTTTGGTGCTGCGGTTTGGTCTAGGCTGCGACTTTATCCAATAAAGCCCCGGCTTTTTTCTCGACCTCAATGCGGGCGTCTTGGTGTGGAATGTCGCGAGCGATTGCGGTTATGGCCTGCGCTGCGTCCCATACCGTTTCGACCGGGCGGCCCTCTTCGACCATATGCCGGGCGGCTGCGGCTTTCGCCATGCGCCCGGACAACCCTGCGCGTTTGCTTAGAAACTCTAAACGGCTTTCGTCATCGGTCGCAATCTTGGCAGCTTTCGCGGCTTGAACGCCCTCGATAAATGTGGCGGTCGCACCATGCGCAAAGCTTTCCAAAGCCGGGCGGGCTTCGTAGGCGAAACGATCCGGGGCGAATTTGGTGTGGCGTATTTTAATCTCTTGGAAATTCTCGACGCCCCATAGGTTGCGATTCATACAAACCCCGCGCAGATACATTGCCGCAATGCCTGCCGTTTTGCTGCCGGTCTCACTGTTCCAAGCATAGAACCCGCGGAACATTAAATCCGGCTCACCGTTGGCAAGCTTACCGACTTCGATAGGGTTGCGATCATCCACCAAGAACACAAAAACGTCGCGGTCGCTGGCGAACAATGTAGTGGTATCCATTGAAACGGGTATTTCTGGATCATAAACCGCCATGCCGTTGTTGCTGCCCGTCATCATCCCCGGCACTTTCCAACGTCCGCCGGACTGATCAACCAAATGTTTAATTGGTTCGAGTATTTCCCAATCATAAATGCGGCCATAGTCGGGACCAGTTGCGGCTCGCAATTCTCCGCCGTCGGCTTGGCTGCCGTATACCTTAATCAATTCTTTGCCCCGGTTATATTTCAAACCCCATTGAATGCAATCCGCCGCCAATGGTGCGGGCAAGTCTTTAAGATAACCCGCAGGCGCTCCGGCCAGTTGGGACAATTGTCCAAAGCTCCAATTGGTTGGGCTGTTCACGTGCTCGCGGTGGTTGTCGTCGGCGTACTCAATCCGCAAGTCTCCGCGGCTTGGGTTCGCTTCGTCAAAGTCTCCAATGATTTGGATTTTGTGAGTATCAACCGTTCGGCTTGTCATCCGTTGCGAGTCGATTTTTTTGTGCGCCAACATATCATCAAGTGATAAAAACTTTTGATCGTCCGGGCGGCTAAACCATTGGGACGAAACAGCAGAGTTTCCGATACCGTGCGCAAATGCGTTTGTTTGATAAGTCATTTTTACTTCTCCGTTTTTAAGTTAATTGCAGACCATTGCCCGGTCTGTTCCCATACTATCGCAGATATTCCCATACTGCGCAACCTAATATTTAAAAAAGTTATTCCGCCCCAATATCCCCGGCGACGTGGTGGCGGATAATACTGCGCGGCGGTAAAGACTTGGCAAACCGTTTTAACTTTTCGCCGTCGGTTTCGTCGGGCTGGTGGTGGTTGCTAGTGGCGTCCCAATGTAGGCGAACGTTTCCGCCGTCGGCATAACATCCGCCGCGGGTTTCCGGGTCCGCGGCTTTTTTCTTGCTGGCACCGTGCGCCGTAAATCCGACTATAAAGTTTCGATCTAGTCGAGCACATAACGGGTCACCGTTCCCACAATCCCGGCAACTAAAGCCATCACGGTATTCTGCGGGACAACGAACCACCGGCACCCGGTCCGAAACTATAAAATCGCCGCGGTTATTAGTTAGACCAAACAATGGTGCGCTGGTTTTTTTCCCGTTCTCCCATTCGGATTCCGGCAGCACTACAACGGTCGGGACCGCTCGCGATGCTGCGGCAGCACTTACTAAAGTATCCGCAGAAAAGTTAACCACCGTTTTACCCGGCTTCAATTTGTCGGCCCATTTATTCCAACTGAAATGCGTATAGGTAAAAGACTGGCCTTTATTCGGAACCGCATCCAATAACGCATCAAAATAATCTGCGTCAATTTCCTGCGCACCTTTACCGCTGCAATTCATTTTGCAAGATGCCGGGCAGGTCGCATACTTTTCGCCATTGCCTGCGCGATAGGTAACGGCGATCCCGTTGGTTTTTTCTGCTCTGCTTGTTTCTACTGTCTTTAACATGGTTGCCCCCATAGTTGTGTATAAGATTTATCGCATACCTTACACCATAAAAAAGCCCGGAGTCAACCGGGCTAATATTTTGTTATTTTATTTTCGTTTTCGTTTAGACGGGGGCGGCTTCAAATCCTCGCCCGCGTCTTCGCCAAATAAAAGTTTATAAATCCATTCGATCAAAAACATATTACCCCCAATCCTTTTGACTGCCATCAGCTTCGGCAGTTTTATAACCTTTACTGTAAGCGGTTATCTCCGCGGGCGTCATATCTTTCAGTTCAACCTTATCGGTGGAATGAGTAGCGCCCTTAAAAAAATGAGGGTCGTATTG
>JADHQX010000021.1 GCA_016777745.1 Candidatus Pelagibacterales bacterium | reverse complement strand
AATGTTCGTGCGTCTGGCACTGATGAAGCTGTTAAACTTGTAACTCCCAGAGTTATGTCTTTGGAACAAATGATGGCTTATATTAATGAGGATGAATTACTCGAAGTAACTCCTCAAAGTCTAAGATTAAGAAAAAAATTTCTTGATCCAATTGAACGGAAAAGACAAAGAAAATCATCATAGAAGAATGGAACTTATAATTTCAACTGAGACTTTTATTTTCTTATTTTTTATAGCAATTACAGCAGGCATTGTAGATACTTTGGCAGGCGTGGGTGGCTTAATTGTTTTACCGGCTTTAATACTATCTGGGTTACCGCCTTTGACTGCTCTTGGGACTAATAAAGCACAGTCTTTCGCAGGAACCGGTACTGCAACCTACATGATGACTGTATATAAAAAAATAACCATTAAACAAATGCAACCATTGATGGTTACAGCATTTATTGGCTCATTTATAGGCACAGTTTTAGTTCAGTTTATTGACAATCAATCACTTTCCATAATTATCCCAATAGTTCTATTAATAATTGTTACTTACTTCGTATTCTCTCCACGCATGAAAGAGATCTCAAGTGAAGCAAGAATTTCTGACACCTTGTACAAATATACACTGGCACCAATTATAGGGCTTTACGATGGTATGTTTGGACCTGGCACCGGTTCTTTCTTTACGGTTAGCGGCGTTGCTTTAAGAGGTAAAAATTTAATTGATGCTACGGCCAACGCAAAAGCATTAAATTTTGCTACAAATTTAGCTGCTTTAATTGTTTTTTTGTACATTGGTGAAATTATTATATCAATTGGCATAGTAATGATCGTTGGACAGTTTATTGGAGCGCGAATTGGTTCAAAATTCCTAATCAATATCAATCCAGTTTATCTTCGATATTTTGTAATTGTGCTTTGTCTATTAATGCTATTTCGATATTTTAATACGTTTTAAAATTTAAAACGAAATTCTTCTGATCTTCAGTTTCTATTGATCCAGGCCTAGCCGATCTGATTATGTTAATTGCATCATTTGGTGAAATATCAAATTTAGTTAGAATTAAAGCCGATAATAAACCTGTCCTACCTAATCCAGCCATACAATGTATGAGTATATTTTTGTTATTACATAAATCTGTAAAGACTTCATCAAGTAGGGCATTTAAGTCATCATATTGATCTAATGACGGGACACCGAAGTTTATGATAGCAAGTTTTGTATATTTAATATTAATTTTTGTTAGGCTATTAAATAAATAATTCAAATTTAGCTCGTTATTCTGAGTTAGGCTTACCAGCCTATAAATCTTCAAACTCTTGATTAACCTTATATCTCCATCAAGATCTTTTCCAATACCAGGACAACTCGATAAGTATAGTTTCCCATATCTACCTTTTTGAAAGACTGTTTCATCAATATTAATACATGAATAATCCAACATAAATATTTTGTATTGATTTGTTTTTTTTTATTATGCAAATAATTGATACAAAAATACACTAATAAATAATATTAGTACTACGCAACCTTTTGCTTAAACCTTTCACATTAATTCATTTAATTGATATAATTAAAAAATAATGAAAATTCCTACTTCTATACTTGATCATATCGAAGACCCTATTATTGTACTAAATACATCCCTTAAAATTGAGTTTCAAAATGAAGCTACAAATCGTTTATTTGACAATGATCAGAAAGGTCAACATATATCTCTACTAGTTAGAGATCCAGCCTTCCTTGAATATATTGAAAACACTATGGTCGATGAAGATAATGAAGCAATTGAAATTACTTTTGACAGCTATATTCAAAAAATATCTAAAGAACCTATTACATTTTTATTTAATGTAAAAAAAAGTGATGAATTATTATTTCTAATACTTAAAAATATTACCGAATTAAAAAGAAAAGATCTTATTAAATCTTCATTCATTTCGAATGTAAGTCATGAAATGAAGACTCCACTATCTTCAATTATTGGATTTATTGAAACGATAAAAAATTCTGCTAAAGATGATGAGGCAGCTAAAAGAAAGTTCATTAATATAATAGAAAAAGAATCATTAAGAATGAAACGATTGCTTGATGATTTAATGACTTTTAACCACATTGAAACAGAAGAAAATATTAAGCCTAAAGATAAAATTAATCTTAACGAAGTGATACAAGAGATTGCTACAAATCTTGAATATGAAGCTAATAAAAAAAATATGCAAATTAAAACTGAAAACATCTATGATTTAAATGTGTTAGGTAATTATGATAATTTACTTCAAGTTTTTTCAAATCTTATTGAGAATGCTATTAAATATGCAAACGAAAATACCAAGATATTAATTAATTTTGAACAACAAAAATCAAACAATAAGATTGATCAATTCGCATTAGTAAAGATAAAAGATTTTGGCCCCGGCATTGAAAAATCTCATATAAGTAGATTAACAGAAAGATTTTATACAGTTGATCAAGCGCGATCTAGATCTGTGGGTGGCACTGGATTAGGCCTATCTATTGTAAAACATATTTTAAATAGACACGGGGGAAAGTTAATAATTGAAAGCGAAGTTGGAAAGGGGAGCTCATTTACGGTTAAAATCCCTATTTACAATCACTAGCTTAATTTTTTGCTTTAACATTCTTATCTTACTATATGATTAAAATGGTCATTAAATTTTTTCTTTTAATAGCTATAGTTTTTAATAATTGTCATAAAACTGTAACATTTCCGTTATAAAACCTTAACATTAAATCAATATAAAATAATTAATTTTAACAACGGAGATACTATGAACTATATTAAAATTATTATTTTTACTTTTATTACATTTATATTTTCAATTTCATTTTCTTTAGCTAGAGACACTATCAAGATTGTTGGATCTTCTACTGTATACCCTTATGCTACTGTTGTAGCCGAAAGATTTGGCAAAACTGGCTTTAATACACCAGTTATCGAAAGTACTGGTACTGGCGGTGGTATGAAATTATTTTGTGGCGGTGTAGGTACAAAATTTCCTGACATTACAAATGCATCAAGGCCAATTAAAGAGAAGGAAATTAAGCTATGCAATGAAAATGGTGTAAATGACATTATTGAAATCGTGATAGGAAATGATGGCTTATCTTTAGCACATAGCATCAATGCTAAAGATGCTGACTTTACTCAAGAGCAACTCTATTTAGCAATTGCCTCACATATTCCTCAAAATGGAAAATTAATTGAAAATCCATATCAAAAGTGGAGTGACATCGACTCATCTTTGCCTGATCATAAGATTGAGGTATTGGTTGCCCCACCTACATCAGGTACAAGAGATGCGTGGAACTCATTAATCATGGTAAAAGGATGTAAATCATCAGGCGGCTATGAATTATGGAATAATGCAGGTGAAAAAGCCAAAAAAAAATGTGCGGTCGTTAGAGAAGATGGAAGAGTTATCGAGGCTGGTGAAAACGATACATTGATTGTTCAAAAATTATCTGAAGATCCTGAAAGATTTGGATATTTTGGTTATAGTTATCTTTTGGCCAATGAGGATAAAGTGAAGTCTGCGTCAATTTCTGGAATTCAACCAACCCTTGATGGTATTCAAGACTATTCTTATCCAATTGCTCGTCCGCTTCAATTCTATGTAAAAAAAGCCCATATAGGTGTTGTTCCTGGAATTGAAGAATTTTTAGAAGCTTTTACCAGCGAAAATGCAATGGGAGAAGATGGTTATTTAACAGACATCGGTTTAGTTGCACTATCAGATGATAATGCATCTGATATTAGATCGAGAGTCGCAAACTTAGAAATTATTAAATAATTTAATTAAAAAAGATTTATTTAATTTTTTCTTCTTAAACAAGACAGCGTATGCTGTCTTGTTTAGTTTTTTGAAAGAAGTTACATGGGTCTATTTTTAATTTTATTAATTATATTAATAGGAACATTTGGATATTTTTTAGGTAAACTTAAGGCCAATAAACTAAGAACTTCATCTAGCAAATCCCTCAACTCATTAAATTATTACTACGGTTATTATGTAGCTTTATATGCAATAGTGCCATCAATACTGTTGTTGTTGGCCATATCAATATTTGATAAATTTTATATAGAATTTTATGTATTAAGTGACTTCAATGAAAATTTAATTTCTTCAGAAAAAGAACTTTTGTTTACTCAAATAGTTAATACTGCTCAAGGAATAAAGCTATTTGAATCAGCGGATATACTTATTGATAGGGCAGCTGAAAAATATTTGTACATTAAAGATGTTATAAAAAATTTAACGTATACATCTGTCATTGCATTTTCATCCATATTGTTATTTTTTGCATATAGAAAAGTAAACTCAGAATTAGACTCACGTTCTATTGTTGAGACTTTTTTATTAGCTTTATTCTTCATGTGTTCTTTAGTAGCTATACTGACAACGGTCGGAATAATTTTTTCTCTACTTTTTCAAACCATAAAATTCTTTTCACAAGTTCCAATATCTGATTTCCTGTTCGGACTTCAATGGTCTCCTCAAAAAGTCTTTGTGACTGATAGCGGAGAATTAGATACGCGAGATTTACAAAACGCATTTGGTGCAATTCCATTATTTGTAGGTACATTTTTAATTGCCTTTATTGCAATGTGTGTTGCAATCCCTGTAGGACTTATGACAGCAATCTATCTAGCCGAATATGCATCTAGTCGCGTAAGAGATTGGACCAAACCAATTATTGAAATTTTAGCTGGAATACCAACTGTTGTTTACGGTTTTTTTGCAGCGTTAACAGTTGCTCCAATTGTTCGAGATTTAGGTCAGAGTGCTGGCTTTTCAGTATCTTCCGAAAGTGCTTTAGCTGCTGGTTTTGTAATGGGAATTATGATTATTCCATTTGTCTCATCATTATCTGATGATGTCATTAATTCAGTGCCTCAAAGTTTAAGAGATGGATCTTATGCACTAGGAGCAACTAAGAGTGAAACTATAAAAAAAGTACTATTGCCCGCTGCGTTACCAGGTATCGTTGGTTCTTTTTTGCTGGCTATTTCAAGAGCTATTGGTGAAACAATGATTGTCGTAATGGCTGCAGGATTAGCAGCAAAATTAACAGCCAATCCATTTGATGCAGCAACCACAATTACTACACAAATTGTTGTTATTTTGATTGGTGATCAGGAATTTGATAGCCCCAAGACACAAGCTGCATTTGCCCTTGGGCTAACTTTATTTTTAGTAACTTTATTTTTAAATTTCATCGCACTGCAAGTTGTAAAAAAATATACAGAAAAATATGACTAGAATTAATAATGACAATAGGCTAGCAAGGCGCCTCAATGCTGAAAAAAGGTTTCAGTTTTTCTGTATATCAGCAATTGCATTTTCCTTAATTTTTGTAATAATTTTATTCATAAATATCTTTTCTTCAGGTTATTCAGCATTTTATAAAACAGTAATTGCAGTTGATTTTGACGTAACTCAAATTGAAGAAGATATTACATCACTAACAGATATGGAAATCAGAAAGTTAGATATTTTCAAACTATCAAAGAACACAATTTATTCGCTGTATCCAGGTTTAGATGATCGTAAATCAAAAAAAATGTTGATTAAGATATTTAGTATCGAATATGAAGATGAGATTAAGAGTCATTTAATTAAAAATAAAAACAGTCTTTCGAATATTGAAACAATTTATTTAACTGCTTCGGATGATGTCGATCAAGTCAAAAAGGGCAACTATCCAAGAGAATTATCTGAAGATAGAAGGAGGATTAAAGATATTCAATTATCATTTTATGATGATCTAGAGGCCAAAGGCAAAGTAAAATATATTTTTAATATTCCTTTTTTAACAAGAGGAGATTCAAGAGAACCTGAATTAGCCGGGGTTGGCGGATCATTATTAGGGTCTTTTTTCACAATTGTTACAGTATTAATATTATCTTTTCCTATTGGCATTTTTTCAGCGATATATCTTCAGGAGTTTGCAAAGTCTAATCGAATTACAGATTTTATTGAAATTAATATTAATAATTTAGCTGCCGTTCCATCTATTGTATTTGGGTTGTTGGGTCTTGGTATTATCTTAAACGTATTTGAATTTCCAAGATCAACCCCCTTGGTTGGAGGTATGGTTCTAGCATTACTCACTCTTCCAAGAATAATCATTCCCACTAGAGCGGCACTTAGAGCAGTGCCACCTTCTATAAGAGAAGGCGCTTTGGCAGTTGGTGCTACAAAAATGCAAACAGTTATGCACCATGTTGTGCCTTTAGCTATGCCTGGGGCATTAACAGGTACCATAATTGGTCTTGCACAAGCCTTGGGAGAAACAGCCCCATTGCTGCTAATAGGAATGGTTGCGTTTGTTGTAGATGTGCCTTCATCACCATTAGATGCCTCAGCTTCCCTTCCAGTACAAGTTTATTTGTGGGCAGAAAGCGCCGAAAGAGGATATGTCGAAAAAACATCTGCAACAATCATGTTGTTGCTATTATTCTTAATCTTAATGAATTTAGCTGCAGTAATTATACGTCGCAAATTTGAAACAAAATGGTAAAATACATTTCATGAATAAAGAAAAAATAAGTGCTAATAATATCAATGTACATTATGGAGATAAGCAAGCTCTATTTGATATTAATATGAAAATGAATGAAAAAGAAGTAACAGCACTTATTGGTCCTTCTGGTTGTGGTAAATCAACTTTTCTTAGATGTATAAATCGAATGAACGACGTGATCGATATTTGTAAAATCTCTGGAAATATAACAGTTGATGGACAAAATATTTATTCTAAAGATACAAAGGTTGAAAGATTGAGAGAAAACATTGGGATGGTCTTTCAGAAACCAAATCCATTTCCAAAATCAATTTTTGAAAACGTTGCTTATGGTCCAAGAATACATGGAACCGCTTTAGATAAGACCGATTTAGAAGAGGTTGTAGTCAACAGTCTTAAAAGAGCTGCAATATTTGATGAAGTAAAAGATAGAATGCATGAGTCAGGCACTAGCTTGTCTGGAGGTCAGCAGCAAAGACTTTGTATTGCAAGGGCTATCTCGGTTAACCCAGAAATTATTCTTATGGATGAGCCTTGTTCAGCATTAGATCCTATTGCAACTGCAAAAATTGAGGATTTAATGGGTGAACTCTCAAAAGATTTTACAATTATTATAGTTACTCATTCCATGCAACAGGCTGCAAGAGTTTCAAAAAAAACAGGTTTTTTTCATATGGGCTATTTAATTGAAGTTGGTCCGACAGAAGTGATATTTTCAAATCCAGAAAATCAAAAAACTCAAGACTATATAACAGGAAGGTTTGGATAATGAGTGATCATATAGTTTCAGCCTATGACGATCAATTAAACTTAATTAATACGAATTTAATTAAATTAGGTGGTTTAGTTGAATCTCAATTAAAGAACGCAATAAAATCTCTTTCCGATAAAGACACATCTTTAGCTGATCAGGTTATTAAAGATGACAATAAAATTGATGATCTGGAAAAAGAAATTCATGAGCTAATTTACAAAGTTATTGCAATGAGACAGCCGATCGCCATTGATTTAAGGACAGTTTTATCTGCGGTCACAATTGCAAAAGATCTTGAAAGAATGGGTGATCATGCGACAAATGTCGCCAAAAGAGCAGCTGATTTAAAAATATATATGCCAGACTCACCAATCGCTGAAATTTCGAAAATGGCAAGCGAAGTTCAATTAAGTATTACAAAAGTATTAGATGCTTATGTTGCAAAGTCAGGAGAGTTGGCCTTAGAAGTTTGGGATAACGATATTGTAATCGATCAATCTTATGTAAAAATATATAAACATCTTCTCAAAACAATGGCCAAAAAACCCGAGACCATTCCTGGCTGTTCTCAACTTCTAGCAATTGCAAAAAATATCGAACGCATTGGAGACTATGTTCAAAATATTGCGGAGGATATTCACTTTATTGTTAAAGGGGAAATACTAATCAGACAATCTTCGAACGAAGATGATTGGGAATCATTAGAATAATAATGAAGCTAAAAATTCTAATAATTGAGGATGAAATTTCAATTTCAGAATTAATCAAATATAACTTAGAAAAAAATAATTATAGCGTTGATTTATGTAAAGATGGAGAATCTGCAATTGATCAAATTTTTGGCGATGTTAAATATGATTTAATGATAGTTGATTGGATGATACCAAGTCTTTCTGGTCTTGAGATTTCTCGAAGAGTTAGAAAAAATAAAGATACAAAAAATATTCCAATAATAATGTTAACTGCCAAAAGTGAAGAGGCTGACAAGGTCAGGGCATTTAATAGTGAAATTGATGATTATATAACAAAGCCGTTTTCGGTTAATGAACTTATAGCAAGAGTTAAAGCTGTTTTAAAACGAATAAGACCTGCCTTTTATGATGAAAAATTAACTTATCAAGGAATAATATTGGACATATCTACTCACAAAGTTTCTCGTGATGGAGTAGATATTAAGCTAGGGCCAACTGAATTTAACTTACTAAGATTTTTGATGGAAAATCAAGGTAGAGTTTTTTCTAGACAGCAATTATTAGATTATGTTTGGACTACAAGTCCCTATGTTGAGCCAAGAACGGTTGATGTCCACATTAGAAGATTGAGAAAATCTCTAAATGATGGTTTTAAGTTAGACCCTATCAGAACAATTCGTTCAGCAGGCTATTCACTTGGTGCGTAAATATGAAAAATGTTCTTTATTTATGTACTCAAAATTCTGCAAGAAGCATCATAGCGGAAGCAATAACTAATTATAAATACTCAAATTATTTAAGAGGCTTTAGTGCAGGAAGTAATTCATCTGGAATAATTAATCCGATGACAATTCAGATATTGGATGAATTAAAAATACCGGTTGATAATCTTTACAGCAAAAGTTGGGAAAAATTTTCTGAGAGCAGTAAACCAATAATGGATTATGTAGTAACTGTTTGTCATCAAGCATCAAAGGAAGTGTGTCCTGTCTGGCCAGGAGCTCCTAAAACATTTCATTTTAATATTGAAGACCCAGCTAACAAAGAAGATCCATCTCAACAAGACATAAATAAATTTCATAGCACTTATCACTACATTGATAAATTAATACAAGAAAATTTAATAAAATAAATAATGCCTTATTCTCTTAATCAAAAACTTTTAGCTGAGTACATTGGCACTCTTATGCTTGTATTCAGTGTTGTTGGATCAGGTATAATGGCCAATAATTTATCTCCTAACAATGAGGGGGTTGTTCTTTTAGCAAATGCTATTGCAACAGGAGCAATGTTGTATGTAATTATAACTATTTTTGCTCCAATCTCTGGTGCCCACTTCAATCCAATAGTTTCTTCATATTTTCGAATATATAATGAATTGAATAACTTAACCTTTGTTTCTTATGTAATTATTCAGATTATTGGAGGAATTTCTGGGGCTATTTTGGCAAATTATTTATTTAATGAACTCTTTATTGATTTATCAAACAAAGATAGATCAGGAATAAATATCCTTGTTTCTGAAGTAATAGCTTCAATTGGGCTATTAATCTCAATAGTACTATCTATCAAGTCTAAAAAAGATCCTGCTATTATTGTTGCTTTATATATAACCGGCGCGTACTGGTTTACTTCTTCAACCTCATTTGCAAATCCAGCTGTTACGATAGCTCGCTCGTTAACAAATACGTTTACTGGAATAGATCTTAATAATGTAATCCCATTTATCATTGCTCAATTATTTGGACTAATTATAGCATTTCTAATATTGAGACTTTTTAATAACAACTCTTAATATTAAGACGCATATTCAAGAATTACTACGCCTGCAAATAATACTATTGTCGCAAGCAATCTTTTTATAATACCACTTTCCTTAAAAAAATACAGACCGATCAATGAGGCAAATATAATACTACTTTCTCTTACTGAGGCGACATAATGAGTAGGAGCTTTCGTATAGGCCCATAAAACCAGAGTATAAGAGGTAATAGAGACTAGAGCAGTGACAAAAAATTTTAATTTTTGACTACTTAATGTAGTAATCAAATGACTTCTATTAAATGTTAAATTGTAAATTAGCATTGGAACTGATGCTAAAATAAAGATCCAAACCATGTATTGGTAAGGATTAGTGGCATGTTGAATTCCTTCTGCATCTACAATGGTATAAAACGCTATGGCAAGAGGGAAGTATGACATTGAAATTAAGTCACTCACTTTAATCTTGGTAATTGCTTTTGGTAAAAGAAGAAAAATTGCACCTACAATTAATAATATTCCTAGTATCTCTATGAGACTAACTTGAGCGTTGAAAAAAAAGATTAAAATTACGGTTGTAAGTAGGGGAGCCAAACCTCTGGCAAAAGGGTAAGCAATAGAAAAATCGTATAGTGCATAAGCACGTGTCATTGAATGCATGTATAAGGTATGAGCAAGCGTACTGATACCTAAATAAATCCATATTTCAGAAGATGGTAAACCCACAATAAAAGTTAATGGCAAAGCAATACATGCCATTGAAGATGAAATGATAGTTACTGTAACAAGACCATTGTTCTGATCTTTAACAAAGGCATTCCAGGAAGCATGCAATATAGCTGCAATAATAAGGATTACTAAAACGCTCATGCTTTAGGGAGCGATCCATTGTTTATCTATTTTAGTTTTGCTAATCGTAAACTTAGCTCTTCGGTGACCATTTTGGTGCAAATAAAGCCATTCAATAGCTTTTATGTTTATATTTACATAGGTGAAATTTTCATAACCTAATTCTAGTTCTTCAGGAGAGGGAAGCATATCTTCATATTGTTCTGGATAGCCAGATATAGGCGTACTTGACTCAGTTCCAGGGGCATTTTTTACAAGGTAACATTTTTTGCTAAAATCTCTTATATTTGACCAAACTGCTTTTGTATTAGCATTTTTATGGTTAATTTCCGCAATTCCATTGATTTTTAACTGTATTTTAGCAGCATGATCATAAAGTAAAACTGTTACATTAGAATTAGTCTTTATATCATTGATTTTACTAGATCTTATATCTGTATGAAAACCAATTGTGAGCAGGTCCTTGTCTACATGTCTTAAAACAACAGTTCGAACTGATGGAAATTCATTACCAGATGATGCCACATAGCATTGATGGAATTCAGAGTTACGATCTTTTTTGCCAATCCTTAGTCTAGACCATATTTCATCATATATTTTATCAATATCGTTATAGTGATCGGGAAGGGTATTACTTTCTACCATTCGAGCTTTTTCCCATCATAATTAATAAATGAACCAGTTTTTGAAATATCGAATGAATCTATTACATGAAGCATACTAGTAACACTTTCGCTGATTTCTAGTTTTGCTTTAGATCCACCCATGTCGGTTTTCACCCATCCAGGGTGAAGCATTAAGACTGCAATATTGTTTGCTTTCCAATCAATAGACAAGCTTTTAGCTGCAGAATTAAGAGCTGATTTACTAGTTCTGTAAAAATAATATCCACCTGAATAATTGTCATCAATACTTCCCATTTGACTAGAAATAAAGACAACTTTTTTGTCAACTCCACTCATTAAATTTTCTTTTAATTTTTGGGTTAAAGTTATTGGTCCAATGGCATTAATCATTATTTCATCAAGCCACAACTCAGGATCTAAATTTGTTTCTTCCATTTGTTCATCTTGAAATGTGCCAGCATTATTTAAGATAAGATCAAAAGGAATATCTTTAACTTCAGCACAGAACGACTTAATGCTATTTTTATCTAATAAATCTAATTCTAATATTTCGATATTTTTAATCTTTTTTAACTCATCGCAGTTATTTATATCTCTAGTAGACGCGTAGACTGTATTGACGATATCAGCAAAAGATTGGGCAAACATAAGTCCAATTCCACGGTTAGCACCAGTTATCAAAATATTTTTCATGTTGTTAATATACTTGAATTATATAAAAGTTATACGATGAATATTATGACGTATCTTAAAAAGGGTATTTTTTATGCGTACATGGCTTACGTAATATTTATGTATACTAGGCCTGTTTCCATTGACAGATATTTAGAGAAAACCAGTGGTCTGGATTTAGATAAAATCTTTCATTTTTTAACCTTTTTATTACTTGGAATACTTGCACAAATTACTAATAATAGAACAAACGATAATATTTATGCTGTTACCCTTGCTTTAATCGTAAGTCTTTTTATTGAATTCACTCATTTTGTGATACCGTATAGAGATTTTGAAATTTTAGACGGCTTGTTTAACATAATTGGATGTGTTGTTGGAATTGCTATTGTTAATTATTATAGAAAAAGAATATGAAGAAATTATTAATACGTAATATTTGTCAGCCACCTGATACTAATCCCTATGGCACAGGTCATGGTGCATGGATTGCAAAACAAGTTGCTCATGGAGGCATTTATTATTCAATGATGGTTTCTGGTGGAGATGCAGTTTTAGCCAATATACAACTTAAATATAAAAGCCCAATGCATGTTGGTAAATTTATTTGTGTTTATGGATCTATTAAAGAAATTAAAGGTTCAAAGATGATCTTTTTACTAGAAGCTAAAAGGGTTGAGAAAAATCAGAAAGAAATAATAGTTGCTGACGGTACGTTGGAATATGTTGCGGTTAATGAAAAAGGTAAGCCTAGAAAATTTAAACCAAATCTTAAATAAAAAATAACCCTCATATTGCTATGAGGGTTATTATGTAGTTTTTAGTTCGGAGCTCCACTCATAAAGTGAAGGTTTCCAATATCTACGTGATTTTGGTTACCTTCGATTAATATCGCGGGCTCCATAATACTACTAATAGACATAGACCACCTCCTTTCATAAATATGTTTAATTGATCGTAAACAAATATATAATCTGCTAGATTCTAATTTCAATCAAGGAGAATAGACCATGGAATACGAAATTTTTAGCCCAGTATTTAATATGTTTTGCTTAACAACAGCTGTTTTTTTGCTGGTTACATTATTGCGTTTAAAATCTATATATATTGATAAGGCGAGTCCTGGGGAAGATTATCGTTACCCAACATTTCCTCAAGGCAATAAAATTTTACAAAATGCCCAAAGAAATTTGATTAATTTATTCGAGTTTCCAATTATTTTTTACGCCACAATAGCTATTATAATTGCAACTAATAATATTGATCAAACGTTTGTAGATTTGGCGTGTTATTTCTTCTATTTTAGACTAGCTCATTCTATCTATCATATCTTTGGCAATCATTTAATTTTAGGTGGACTTCCTGTTAGAGCACCTTTATTTCTTGGAGCATTTTTAATAAATGCCTATATGATTATTAGATTATGTGGAATGCTCTAAGTTGACTAATTCACTTATCTATCCAATTTTATTTTTAGTAATTGTCACGCTGATTGTAGGCTTCGTTCATACCTATGGAACAGTGTGGTTATTAAATAATGATAAGAAATGGAAAAAAGGTGGCATTCCACTTGATCCAAAGTTAGCATCACCTGAATGGTTAATTATGATTAAAAATAATTTGATTAACTTATTTGAGTTTCCAATTATTTTTTATTTGATTTCAACAATTTCATATTTACAAAATATTAATGATGTTTTTTTACTGACTAATTGTTGGATTTACGTTCTTTTAAGGGGTGCCCATAGCTTTATGCATATAAAAAGCATGGATACTAATATTAGAGGGGCCTTATGGCTATTCAGTCAAGTAGTCGTTAGTTTGATTGTGGTAAGGTTTATTATGTTGATTTAAATATCAACGCCAGCTTTAGACATTTTAT
>JADHQX010000020.1 GCA_016777745.1 Candidatus Pelagibacterales bacterium | reverse complement strand
AATTTATTAAAAGAGCACTTCATAATATCTATGATAATGCCATTTCGTTTTCTCCAAATAGCAGCATAATAGAAACAAGCATTAGTTTAGCTTCAAGTTATCTTACAATTACAATTGCTGATAATGGTCCAGGCATCAAAGAATTAAATACAGAAAATATATTTAACCGATTTTATACATTTCGAGAGCCTAGCGATAATGCAACATCTATTCATTCTGGCTTGGGCTTGCATATAGCAAGGCAAATTATTGAGGCGCATCAAGGAAATATTAGAGCTGAAAATCAAATCATGAATGGCAAACTTGTCGGTGCTAAGTTTATAGTTAATTTGCCAATAAGTATTAATAATTAACTATTGAAATAATCTAATGCAGGATTTAAATAGCTAATAATTATATTAAAATGGAGTTTACTAATGGCCGATAATCATGATTACAAAGTAGCTGATATGTCTCTTGCGGATTGGGGTGATAAAGAAATAGCTATCGCTGAAACTGAGATGCCAGGATTGATGTCTTTAAGAAGTGCTTACGGAAATGATAAACCACTAAAAGGTGCAAGAATAATTGGATGTCTTCATATGACCATTCAAACTGCAGTTTTAATCGATACATTAGTTGCACTTGGTGCAGAAGTTAGATGGTCATCTTGTAATATTTTTTCAACACAAGATCAAGCTGCTGCTGCTATTGCAAGAAAAGGAATTCCTGTATTTGCCTGGAAAGGTGAAACGGAAGAAGAGTATTGGGAATGTATTGAAAAAACAATAACTGGAAAACCAGATTGGGTTCCTAATTTATTACTAGATGATGGTGGAGACTTAACTGCTCACATGCATAAGAAGTATCCAGAAATGATGAAAGATATTAAGGGTGTTTCCGAGGAAACAACTACAGGTGTTAAGTCATTAAAAGAAATGGTTGCTAAAGGTGAGTTAATGATACCTGCAATTAATGTTAATGACTCAGTTACTAAATCAAAATTCGATAATCTTTATGGTTGTCGTGAAAGTTTAATTGATGCAATCAAAAGAGCTACAGATGTCATGCTTGCAGGTAAAACTTGCATAGTTGCCGGTTTTGGTGACGTTGGAAAAGGTAGTGCCGCAGCTTTAAGAGGTCAAGGTGCTAGAGTATTAATTACAGAAGTAGATCCTATTTGCGCACTTCAAGCAGCAATGGAAGGCTATCAAGTTGTTAACATGGAAGATGTAATTGGAGATGCTGATATTGTTGTTACTGCAACCGGTAACAAAGATATTGTGACCATTGAACATATTAGAGAAATGAAAGATAGATCTATACTATGTAATATTGGACATTTTGATTCTGAAATTCAAATTGATGCTTTAAGAAATCATAAGTGGCATAATGTTAAACCTCAAGTTGATGAAGTTGAATTTCCAGATGGTAAAAGAGTTATTGTTCTTGCCGAAGGCCGCTTAGTGAATCTCGGCTGTGCCACAGGTCACCCAAGCTTTGTTATGAGTGCTTCTTTTACAAACCAAGTGCTTGCACAAATTGAGTTGTGGGAAAATACCGATAAATATAAAAATGATATCTATGTATTACCAAAGCACCTAGATGAAAAGGTTGCTATACTTCATTTAGATAAGCTTGGAGCAAAGTTAACTAAATTGTCTAAAGAACAAGCTGACTATATTAATGTTGATCAAGCTGGACCATTTAAGCCTGACGCTTATCGTTACTAGTTAGTAAATTAATGATACAATCTCATTATGATTGTTCTAAAAGAAGAAGATACTCGAAAAATTGCAAATAAATTTGCAAAATCAATCCCTGAAGACTGCGTTATCTGTCTTAATGGTGATTTGGGTGCAGGCAAAACTACTTTTTCAAGATATTTAATTCAAACGATCATAAAGGACAGAAAAATATCTGGTGAAATTCCAAGTCCCACCTTCTCCTTATTGCAAACATATAAAGATAAAAATTTTACTATAAATCACTATGACTTTTATAGACTTGAAAATAGTGATGATTTAATTGAGCTTGATTATGATAATTCAATTTCTAAAGGTATTTGCATTATAGAATGGGCTAGTAAATTTCCTGAAGCCTTACCAGCTAATCGAATCGAAATTAATATTGATTTAGTTAGTAAGAGTAAAAGATCATTAAATTTTATTTTTATTGGAAATATAAATAAGAAAGATTTAAAATGGTGTCTAGAATAAATCAAATTAATAATTTTTTAAAAAATAATCAAATTGAAACTAAGAACTTAATACCCATAAAAAATGATGCTTCATTTAGAAAGTATTTTAGGGTAGATAAAAAAATCTTAATGGATGCTGATCCACACTTGGGGGAAGACGTTGGCTCTTTTATTAATATAAATCACGTGTTGAGAGAATTTAAATTAAATGTTCCAGAAATATTTACTATTGATAAAGAAAATGGATTTTTACTACTAGAGGACTTAGGAGAAAATATCTTTTCACAAATATTAAATAGTGAAAATGAAGAACAACTTTATAAACAAGCAATTGATGTATTAGTTGAAATTTATAAAAAAGATTTAAATAAATTTAGTAATTTTACTTTTTTAGAAAAATATTCAGTAGAAATTTTGCAAGATGAAAGTCAATTATTTATAGAGTGGTATCTAAAAAAATATTTGAAAATAAATATTACAGACACTGATATAAAAAATTTCAAAGATATAATTAATAAAATTTTTAATAATTTAGATACTAAATTTGAAAAATTAGTATTAAGAGATTATCATGTTGATAATTTAATTTTGCAGAAATCAAAATTAGGCTTAAAACAAGTAGGAATTTTAGACTTTCAAGATGCAGTGCTTGGCTCATCCAGCTATGACTTAATTTCAATTATTGAGGATGTAAGAAGGCCAATCTCAAAAGATCTAAAAAATATATTAATAAAATATTTTATTGATTCAACAGGATATGATCCCAATCAATTGGAAAAAGAGCTAGCCTTTTACTCAGTACAAAGAAATCTTAAAATTTTAGGAATTTTTTCCAGATTAAATTTGAGAGACAATAAATCTAAATATATGGGATATAATGATAATGCATGGAAATATATCGAATCTAATCTAAATAATCCTACAATGAGTGATCTTAAAGTTTGGCTTAAAAAAATATTACCAAATGCAAAATAACAGTATTGATACCGCATTAATCTTAGCGGCTGGCTTTGGCAAAAGAATGCTTCCTTTAACAAGTAATACACCAAAACCTCTAATTAAAGTTAAAAATAAGCCACTTATAAAATATTGTATTGATAGCCTAGAAAAAACAGGAATTAAAAATATACTTATCAATGTTCACTATGAATCAAAGCAAATAGTAGATTATATAAATCAATTAGATAAAAAAATATTAATCTCTGATGAAACAAAGAAATTATTAGATACCGGTGGAGGTATTAAAAAAGCTTTTTCTCTTATAAAAGACGAAAATATTCTAGTTATGAATAGCGATGTGCTATGGAATAGTCATTCAGTAAAATCAATTCAGTCTTTATTAGAACAATTTAATTCAAATAAGATGGATTCTTTATTACTTACTACTAAAATAGAAAATACATCAGGCTATTCAGGAGTAGGTGACTTTATAAAAAATAAAGATAATCAATTGCAACGATTTAATACAAATACAAATATTAAACCATTAGTATATTGTGGGATTCAAATTGTTAATAGGAGACAATTTGATAGTTATCGTGATACAGTATTTTCAACCAATAAAATTTGGGACCAAAATATTAAACAAAATAAATTATATACTTTTGTAACAAATAAGAAATTTAATCATGTTGGAACAAAAGAATCTGTAATAAGGTTAAACAAATGAATCATATTAAAAAATTTTTATGTATAATAATACTTGTATTGCCTATTACTACTTTTGCTGAATCTAATTTAGCTAGTTTTATTATTCGAAATCATGAAGCAAATCAATTACCAACAGTTGGTGATATTGATGCTAAATATACAATTGTAGAATTTTTTGATTATCGATGTGGTTATTGTGCAAAGCAAGCAGTTGATTATGGAAACATATTAAAATCTAGAAATGATATAAGAATAGTTTATTTAGAATTTCCTATTTTTGGAGGTATCTCAGATATTGCAGCAAATATTGCTTTAAAAGTTTGGAATGATAATCCTGATTTATATTTCTCAATTCATAATGGATTTATGACTCTTGGTTCATCAATGAATAAGGAAAATATTATTCAGTTGTTAGATGAGAATAGTCTTCAAGGTAACAAGCTATATAATTTCGCTCAGACTCAGCCATATGATCAAATTATTCAAATAAATAAAAAATTAGCTAAGGACCTTGGGTTACGAGGAACACCTGCATCTATAATTAATGACACAATGATTCCTGGTTATGTTAAAGAGGAAAAAGTCATTGGACTAATTAATGAGATAAATACCCAAAGTTAGGCCATTTCTAACCCCTTGAATAACTGGTAAATAATTATTATCTTCATAGTATGGATAAAGCAAAATTTGAGATTGGCCAAATAGTTAAACATAGATACTTCGACTTTAGAGGAGTAATTTTTGATGTTGATCCAGAATTCGATAACACTGAAGAATGGTATCAGTCTATACCGGCACAAGTTCGACCAAAGAAGGATCAACCTTTTTATCATTTGTTAGCTGAGTCTCCAAGTCAACCCTCTTATATTGCCTACGTCTCACAGCAGAATTTACTAAAAGAGGAAATTCCAGAACCTGTAATTCATCCATTGGTAGAAGAAATATTTACCGGAATAGAAGATGGAAAATATATCTCAAGAGCTAAAAGTAATTAATTATTGTGAAAAATTTAGTTAAACCTTTTGTTGATTACGGACCCATATTAGTATTTTTTGTATTCTTTTTTAAGACGGGTGAGATCCAAGGTGCAATTATTCCCCTAATGGTAGCTAGTGTTTTAGCAATGGGGCTTTCATATATTGCAGAACGAAAAATTCCACCCATGCTTCTTTTTAGCTCAATTTTAATTCTTATATTTGGTTTTTTAACAATATATTTTGATAATCCAATTTTTATTAAATTTAAGGTAACCTTAGTAAACTTAATTTTCGCATCAATACTATTTATAGGTCTTTATTTTAAAAAACCCCTGATTAAAAATCTTATGAGTTCATCGCTGAGTTTAAATGAGCCTGCTTGGCATAAATTAACATTTAGATGGGCTATTTATTTTCTATTTTTAGCAATCTGTAATGAGCTTGTGTATAGAAACTTCTCAGATACTGTTTGGGTAAATTTTAAATTATTTGGAATTATGGGATTATCAATATTGTTTATTTTATCTCAAGTTATGTTTATTCAAAAAAATATGCAGGAATAAAATAATTAATAAGGTTGATCGCCTACTATTGCAATTCTATCCATTACACGTTCGTGACCAAGTCCTCTACCAGGATAAAAATCTGCAATTGCATAATGCTGAGTGCATCTATTGTCTAATATTGCTACAGCATTTTCAGTCCATTTGAAGCGACACGACAAATCAAGTTTTTCTTGATGTCTAAATATTCTCTCTAGCAAGTTATCACTGTCTTTTTTTGAAAGACCCATAATTTTTTTTGTATATGTAGGATTTACATATAAAATCTTCTTACCAGTTTCAGGGTGCGTTCTCACAATTGGATGTTCATTAGAGTACTTTTCACCAATCTTGCCGTTGCTTTGCATTTCAGAAAAATCGTCTACAAAAAAATTTGATCCATTAGATGTGTGTAATGCATTTTTATCGACAATTATTTTTTTGATGTCTTCATCAAGTGTTTCCCAGGCAAGTTCCATATTTGAAAATACTGTATCTCCTCCAATAGGGGGAATCTTAATTGACCTTAGTATAATTGTCTTACATGGCGTAACATCATAACTCACATCACTATGCCATCCTTCACCCCATTGATTTTTTTCATCTGCTGCCTTTATAATTCTAGTTATTTGAGGAAAATCATCCAAGCCTTTTACATAAGCGTGCTCTTCAACTGGGCCAAATAAAGAACCAAGGAACATTAACTCTTTAGAACTAATATTTTGATCTCTAAAAAAAATCACTTTATGCTCCAAGAGTAGAGCATTTAACTTTTCAAAATTTTCTTGTGTAACTGAATTGAGATTAAAGTCTGAAACTTCTGCTCCCAAGGCACCAGATAAAATATTTACTTTCATATTAGAAAATCTAAATACTTAAAATAATTTGTCACTTATTATTATTAAATATTTTTAGCATCTGTAAAAAAATTAGGCTTCTTCAGTATTTTTAAATTGGTCAATAATTTTGTAGGATACAAAAGTCAAAACAATTAACCCCCCAAACATCTCAGTAGTTCCTGGTATTTCACCTACACCTAACCAAGCCCAGATTGGAGCTAGGACAGGTTCCATTAGTAAAAATAATGCAGCGCGATGAGGTGGAATATATCGTGAACCAATAGTAATTAGCATAAAGCCTATTCCAACTTGGAACGCACCCATAAAAAGGCATAACAATAAATCATGTGTTGAAATATCAAAATTAGCCATAAATATAAAACCAATTAATGAAGAAAAAACACCACCCAAAAAAGTTGCTGGCATAAAATCAATATGGGAGTTGTAATTTAAGATTGTTAATTGAAAAGCAAAACCAATAGGAACACCAAGTATTATAAAATTTCCAATATAATTATTAGAATCCATACCACCTGAAAACATTACTGTTATGCCAATCATTGAACCTGCAATAGCAATAAAAGTTTTTTTCCCTATTTTACGCTTTAAAAAAAAATAAGAACAAATTGCCGCAAATAACGGCCCAGTACTCATTATGAATACAGCATTTGATACTGTAGTTGTGCTCATACCCCACACAAAGCATGTATTACTAAAACCAAGGATGATTGCTATTAAAATTCCATTATAGCCAATATTGTGAAATGCTTCTGGCGTCTTCTTTTTATATTTAATAAAAACGTATAAAAGTATTGCTAGGCTGAATGTGATAGATCTATATCCAGTTATTTGCCACGCTGAGGAAGACTCCATGAATCTTATAATTACACCACCAAAACTAAGAAATACTCCTGCAAATATTAATGCAAGAGCGCCGAGTGTTTCATTATTATATTTCATTTAAATTACAATTATTGTAGCTTTAAGATCTATTAAAACTTAGCTCTAGTAAATACAATTAATAATTTGGAAAGATATATCGTGCATAAAATATTACTGATTATAATACTTATGTTTTCAGCTGTTTCCTGTAGTGAGCAGCAGGCATCAAACGAAAAAGAAAGAGGTTTAAGCACTGATCATGCTAAGGAATTTCAAAAAGAAATTATAAAAATCGAAGATAATATATATGTTGCAATTGGGTATGCTCTAGCCAACGTTATAATGATAGTTGGTGATTCAGAGAATGTAATAGTTGATACTACTGGTAGCGAAGAAGCAGCACAGATTGTAAAAAAAGAACTTAATAAAATTTCAACAAATCCAGTTAATAATATTATTTATACTCATAATCATCCTGATCATATTGGTGGGGCTACAATCTTTGCGAGTAGTTTAGATGCAAATATTTATGGTCAAGAAAATATACTTTATAATATTGATAATATTTCAACAATCATTCGGCCAATAATATATGAACGATCTGCACGTCAATTTGGAATTCCATTAGATAAAGAAGATATTGTTCACCAAGGTATAGGAGGTTTTTTAGAAATAAATGCTGATACTACTAGTGGCTTACTTCGTCCAAATGTTACTTTTGATAAGAGTCTAAATCTTAATATCAATAATATTCAAATAGAGTTAGGTCATGTTCCTGGAGAAACGGATGATCACTTGTATGTATATCTTCCTAAAAAAGAAGCTGTAATGGTAGGAGATAATTTTTATAGATCTTTTGCAAACTTATATGCAATAAGAGGTACCAAGTACAGAAATCCAATGGAATGGGTTTATAGTCTAGATAAAATTAGATCATTAAATGCAAAGTATTTAATACCAAGCCATAGTCGGCCTGTAGTCGGTAAAGAAAATGTATATAATGCTCTTACAGATTATAGGGATGCCATACAATTTGTTCATGACCAAACTGTCAGATATATTAATAAAGGCCTTTTGCCAGATGAAATAGCGGCACAGATTGAATTGCCATCTCATTTACAGTCTTCACCTTACTTGCAAGAATTTTATGGTTCTATTAGTTCTTATGTTAGGTCAATTTTTGTTGGCTATATTGGTTGGTTTAACGGGAATATTACTACACTACATCCACTGAGCGCAGAAGAGAAAGCAGCTAAAATGATTGAATTAGCAAATAAGCAAACAAATTTACATGAAGCTGCACAACTTGCATTAGACAATGGTGAGTATCAGTGGGCTATGGAGTTAACAGATTCACTAATCGCACTGAATAATGAAGATCAAAAAGCTAAAGATATAAAAGCTTATGCTGCAGATAAGTTTGCTTTAACACAAACAGCTTCGAATGATTATTATTTTTATAAAACAGTGGCAGGCGAACTTAGAGGTGACTATGGAATATATTTTAGAGATATAAAAGCAACACCTAAGCAGCTTCAAGCTATACCTATGAAGTCAATTATAAAATCATTACCAGTAAATCTAAATGCAAAAAAGACATTAGACATCAATAAAAAAGTGATGTTTGAATTTTCTGATATTGATGATATTTTTGTTCTAAATATTCGTCGTGGTGTTGTTGAACTGGGCTATAGTCAGATTAGTGATGCAGACTTAATAGTTAAGACAAGCCAGCATGAATTAAAAGAGATATTAGCAGGGTTAAAAAATATAGCGCAAATTTCTCTAGCACTTACAGACGGCTCGATAGAAATTGAAGGTGGACGACTCGATTTTTTGAAAACTTTAAGTTATTTTACAGACTAGACATATGGGGCAAAGATCATTTTTAATATTAGGAACACTGGGTTTAATCCCATTTGTCGTTATCTTTGCCGCATATTTTATTTCACCACCTGAAGAAAAAGTTTATGAATTTCTTATTTATTTATTTGTTGCTTATGCTGCAATAATTGCTTCATTTCTTGGAGGTATACAATGGGGTATGATTATCTCTAGGGCTGATTTACTATTTAATATTGGGTTTCCACTTACAATGTCAGTTGTTCCTGCTCTTCTTGCATGGAGTGCATTGCTAGTACTTCACTCACTAACTTTTTCTCTTATACTAATTATTGTTTCTTTTTTGTTTGCAACTGCAACTGATTTTTATCTGTATAATAAAAAAGCAACTCCATATTGGTTTTTAAATATGCGGGTTCCCTTATCAGTATTAGTAGTTGTCTTAACTTTTATTCTATTGCTACAGTAAAATAACTAAAAATAAAGTCGCTGTAGAAACCAATAAAAACCAAGGCTAGAAACTAAAATCATTGAAGTTTTTACTAGATACTCATACTTTTCCGATTTTAAAATTTTATATAAGAATGATGTAAGCCCTATCAATATAAATAAAAATACAATTTGTCCTATTTCAACGCCTACATTAAATCCAAATAAAGCACTTAAAATATTAGATTGATTAAAATTAGAATTAAATAAAAATGCACCAAAGCCAAAGCCATGAATTAATCCAAATAAGCTAGTAACTATTATTCTAAAGACTCCACTATTTTTAATTGTTCTTATTATTCCAAAATATCCAACTGTTACCAGTATTAATGCAGCAATTGTTATCATTGAAATAGGTATTTCTAAAAATAATGAGCTTAAGCCAACAAAAACTAGAATCGCTATTAAAATACTTAATATTGCATTGGATGAACCAGTATCTTTGATCATATATTCAGCGGCAATAAATAAAATTGTGAACCCAATAAGAGCTTCAATCATTAAAGTATTGGGTATAACAATGTTTAACGCAACCAGTGCAAGGGTAATACTATGTCCAACAGTAAAACCCGTAATCACAAACAATAATTGTTTAAAGTTTTTAACAAGAATAAATAAACCTAACAAAAATACGAGATGGTCCAGACCAGTTAAAATATGAATTATTCCAGAATAAATAAAGTTGCTTAAGCTAGATAAGAAATTAGTTTCTTCACTTTCACTTAATTTTTCCAGCAATACTGTTTGATCATTATAAAATAAAGCTTTTTCAAAAATCTGATTATCTTTTTTTATTCTACTTAAATGCACATGACTTTGTGCAATATCAAATAATACATTATTAATTATCTTAATTGAATTTGAAGCATCGCATAAATATGAAAACTCAATAGTGTGATATTCTTTTTTACCAGCTACTAATGTTGGTTGCGTGTCAATCGAGCATTTATTACCTGAATTTAACACTGATATTCTTGGTTTAAAATATTCTAAGAAAACCTCACCTTCTGATAACTTTTCTTCTTCCCCAAGCTCTTGAAAACTATCAATCTGTAGTACTCGAGTTGCTTCTAATTTTAAGATAGTGAAAGTTGCAGAAATTTTATTATTAACAATATTCCAGTTTGAATAAGATTCGCTAAAATAATGCGCAGAACTGATATTACTAAATATAATTAATATTAAAGATAAGAAAAAAACTTTTCTCATTCTAGTTCATATTTAGTTATTGAAGCTCTTGATTTTAAAAAATCTATATATTCAAGAAAAGATTGGTCATCTTGATAATTCTTATAATCAAATAATACTTGTTCTTTAAAATCATTAAAATTTGTATCATTTATTTGGGTTTGCTTTAATTCATTCATTTGTAAAATATAAAAACCATTATTATAAAAAATTGGTTCACTGATAGACCCTGAACTCATTTCTTTTATATTTTTACAATTACTAGGTCCTAAATATTTAACACAGTCTTTATATTTCATAAATTGTTCAGGTATTGGTAAAAATTGAGAATTAGAAAATAATTTTTTTGCAGATTTAAAATCATTTGTATTTATATAATTTTGAATTGTATCTAATTTGTCTTGATGTAGCTGTAAATCATAATCACTACCCAACATTGCCGAATCTTGACTTTGAGATTTAATAAAAATAGCATCTATTTTGAATTCAACTTCAGATTTATATCTACCAATATTATCTTTAAAATAATTTTGTAAAACATCATCAGATGGATTTGAATTATTTAATTGGAGTATAAACTCTATAATTTGTTCAATTAGGACTTTACGTACTTGAATATCTTGTTGGTGTAATTTTAATTCAATGGCTCGTTGCACAAGAAGTTCTTCTTCAATCATTCTTTCAAGAACCAAATTAATTAATTCCTGATCTTTATCGGCCTTAAAATCAGCACCCAAAGTAACTGCATATTTTAAAAACTGATCTTCATTGATGTACTGATCATTTACTTTGGCTATAGCATTATTATTTGAAAAAGATTTATCACTTTGACTATAAAAAATATCAAAGCCTAAAATCAATAATCCAATTATTAATGAGGTTAAAAAGAGGTAAAAGTTCTTATTATTAGTCATTTATTTGATTTACATTTAAAGTTTATCATATAGCCTTATTTTTATAAAAATTAGGACATTATGAGCATAAAACGTATCATTTTATATTTTGTATCGCTAGTCCTGTTGTTTATTTTTTCAGTCCTATTCGTTATTAATTTTACGTTATTTAGTGAAGATCTCGGGCCAGGAGAAATAACTGGAGCTGCTAACTCAAATGAGTTTATAGAAGATAAATTTGATAGACAAAGTGTTGCAAAAAATGATCTTGATGTTTCATTAAGTAAACAAATTTTATTTGGTGACTTACATGTTCACTCTACATTTTCTGCTGATGCGCACCAAGGCAATTTACCAATTGTAGGTGGAACAGGTGTCCATCCAGTTGCTGATGCGTGTGATTTTGCTCGGCATTGTTCAGCTCTAGATTTTTGGGCTATAACTGATCACGCAGAGGCATCAACTCCAAAGCGATGGCAAGAAACAAAAGAGACAGTTAGAAAATGTAACGCTCTATCAGTAGATAAAGAAAATCCAGACTGTGTGGCTTTTCTTGGTTGGGAATGGACGCAAGTAGGGGCTACTAGAAATACCCACTGGGGACATCATAATGTAATTCTTAAAGATGAAGCAGATGAATTGCTACCCCCAAGAGCAATTGCTTCTAAAAGTGTAGCACGGGACGCTCTGCTAAATAATGCACCTGAGTACCCAAATTCATTATTTCCATTAATAGATATTAAAAACTTTAAAAACTATAATGATTTTAGAAGGTATATTTCTGAAACAAAAAAAGTTCCAATATGTCCTGAAAATATTCCATCAAAAGAGTTGCCACTTAATTGTCATGAGGAAGCAGTTACACCGCTCTCTTTAGCTAATAAAGTAGAAGAATATACAAAAGATTATTTAATTATACCACATGGACAAACCTGGGGATTTTATACACCAAAAGCATATACACTTGATAAAGGTTTAGAACTTTCAAAACAGTATCCACAGCAGTTCGATCTTCTAGAAATGCATTCAGGTCATGGTAACTCAGAAGAATATAGATCTTGGAGAGCTGCAACCGTTGTACGAGAAGGCGAAACAATCTTAGATAGGTTTTTTGGTCTACAAGACGGACGTGCAGATCTTACAAGTGGAACTTTTAAAGATAAAGAAGGGCGAATATTTGACATTGGTACTCAAACTTGTCCAAAAGCCACAGATGAGTTTACACCAATATGTTCTAGAGCAGGAGAAGTAATTTTTAATCGATGTATAAATGCAGGCTTTGAAATTACAGAGTGTGAAGTTCGTAGAAAGTATACTGAGCAAGCAGTTGTAGATAGAGGAAGAAATGGATGGCAGGTTGTTCCGCATTTCAGTCTTTTGGATCGTGTTGATTCAGGGCAATGTAAGGACTGCTTTAGTCCTGCATTTAATTATGTGCCTGGCGGTAGCGCTCAATATGGCATGGCTTTGACAAAATTTAATGAAGATGGCTCAAAACACCGTTTTAAATATGGATTTATTTCATCAAGTGATAATCATCAGGCTGCACCAGGTTCAGGCTATAAAGAATTATTTGGAAATAATATTGATTTTAGTGGTCCCTCATCAAAGTTTACTGACAAGCTTCTGCATGGACCAACATACGACTTACAAGATAGAGATTATGTAGATCCAGTTAGAGCAAACTATGTATCAAACGATAAACCAATTGAATATGAAACGTCTGACATTAAATTGGGCTTTAACACTGTTGAGTTTGAAAGACAAAGAGGCTTTTTGCAAACTGGAGGGTTAGCAGCAGTGCATACAGAAGGTCGTTCAAAAGAACAAATTTGGAGTGCTTTCAAGCGTCATGAAACTTATGCAACAAGTGGACCTCGAATATTACTTTGGTTTGATATGCTTGATGGAAACAAAAAAATTCCAATGGGTGCAGTAACAGAGCAAAACACTAATCCAACTTTTGAAGTAAAAGCAATGGGTTCATTTGAGCAAAAGGTTGGATGCCCTGAAGATGCTTATACAGCGCTTGGTACTGAGCGAGTTGAGCAACTTTGTTATGATGAATGTTATAACCCAAGCGATGTAAGAAAAGCCATCACTCGCATAGAGGTTGTTCGTGTAATGCCACAAGAATATGAAAATCAACCAGTAGAAGATCGAATTCAAGACCCATGGTTAGTACATAGCTGTCCTGAAAACCAAGTAGGCTGCAAATTTAATTTTACTGATAATGAATTTGAATCTTCTAAAATTGATACAAGTTATTATGTAAGGGCAATTGAAGAACCATCGCTTCAGATTAATACTAAAGGTGTTCGCTGTGAG
>JADHQX010000019.1 GCA_016777745.1 Candidatus Pelagibacterales bacterium | reverse complement strand
ATACTCACTACCAAGTAATGTAGAGCTAAATTCTTTATTTCCAATCTCATCAAAAGAATTAAATAATTTTTCCCTTATTTTATTCGTTTTATTAAAATAATCACTGTTCGCGGCTCCAATTTTTTGAGTTTTTCTGTGTCCAATTATGTCATTTTCAATGAATGTTTCAATTTCATCAGCTGTCATATTCTCGAAATAATTCCAGTTTTTATTGTATTCCTTGATGTGTTGTAAGCAAAACCATTGATATTGCCTTAGATTATCAGGCGATAATGGTGCTTTATATTCTGCGAAAAGATTACACTCTGGACTATTACATTTTTGCTGTGTCATAAACTATAGAATTACTTAATATAAACTAATGAATATTGAAGATACAATAACAAAAAAAATAAAAAATAATATTAATCCTTTTTATTTTAAGTTAGTAAATTTTTCCGAGCAGCACCGTCACCACGAAACAAATAACCGTACTGATTATTCTCATATAAAGCTTATTATTTCATCAGAGATCTTTGAAGATAAAAATAAAATAAAGCGGGAAAGAATAATTCATAAAGTTCTTAGTGAGGAACTAAGAGATCATGTGCATGCTTTAGTTTTAAAGCTTTATACGGTTAGCGAGTTTGAATCATTGGGCGCTCAAGACCTTTAGGAGTGATATTTGATTATCTTTTGCTTCTAAAATCTCGAATTGAAACCCATAGTAATTAAATTTTTGTCCTGCCTTAGGAAAAGATCTCGATTCATGAATTATTAAACCTGATAAGGTATTAGCTTCATTATCTGGAAGCTCCCAGCTATATTCACGATTTAAATCTCTGATTTCCACATTGCCATTTATATTAAAGCTTCCATCATAATTAACATTAACACCCTTAACGATCACATCATGTTCATCGCTAATATCCCCAACAATTTCTTCAATTATATCTTCTAAACTAATCATACCCATTAAGGCACCATATTCATCGACTATTATTGCAAGCTTTGCACGTTTGGTTAAGTGCATCTGTAATTGCTCTTTTAATGTTGTAGTTTCAGGTACAAACCAAGGTTCAAGTAATGTTTTTCTAATATCTTCGTTCACAATGCCAGCACCTTTTTTTGCACTGAGTAATTTTAATAAATTTTTAGCATGAATTATCCCAATTATATTTTCGGCATCATTTTGCCAGACTGGGATTCTGGTATAAGAGCTATTGATAACTGTATCAATAATAGTATTTGCATCATCATCAATATTAACTGTGAACATGTTACTTCGGTGAACCATAACATCCTCAATTCCAATGACAGATAAATCTAAAATACCTTTAACCATATCTTTATCAAATTTATAAAGCCGACCTTCTTTATGATGTAAATCAACTGTTCCACGTATCTCATCTTGAACAGATATTGACCTACTATTTTTTATATAATTCATGCCAAAAATACTCAATATTGCATGAACTATCTTTTCCATCACCCAGGTTATTGGTGAGAGAAAGAATACAAATGGTCTAATTATTGGACTGATGGTTAACGCCATTTTTTCAGAATTTGAAATAGCGTAGCTTTTAGGAAGTATTTCAGCAAAAATAACAATTAAGACTGTCATTATCAATACTGCATAAGCTATACCAGAGTCACCGAACATCTTAATTAAAAGACTTGTTGCTAATGAGGAAGCTAAAATATTAACAAGGTTATTACCAAGTAAAATTGCGCCAATAAGAGACTCTTTGTCATTTAAAAGATTAATTGCTGTTTGAGCATTTTTCTCTCCTTTTATGTTCAAGCCTGTGAGTCTACTTCTGGTACTAGCAGTCAGTGCAGTTTCAGAGCCTGAAAAAAATGCTGATAGTATTAAAAGAATTAATATAGATATTGATAATATTATGATATCGAAAAACATACTAAGATGTAATCTCCTTAAACAACTTCAAAAGTTTACTATGTGAATATTTTTTATGAATAAAAGCTTTACCTAACTTTTCAATTAAAATTAGAGTGATTTCTTTATTTACTGTTTTTTTATCTTTGATCATTTCAGAAACAAACTTTTTAGCAGTAATTTTTTTTAAATTCTTTGGCAGACTAATTTGTAAACCGATATCATTAAAATGTTTCTCAATTTTATAATAAGTTTTTTTATCAATATAGCCTTCAACGTACGATAATTTTGCAGCAATAGTGATGCCTATTGAAACAGCCTCACCGTGTATGATATCTTTTTTATAATTGTTGAGGGACTCTATTGCGTGACCAAATGTATGCCCAAGATTTAAAAGAGCTCTAGCTCCATGCTCTTTTTCATCAGCTTCAACAATTTGGGATTTATTTATACAGCTTCTATGAATTGCATATATTCTTGCATTAGTATTACCATCAATAACTTTTTTTCCATTTATCTGAAGCCAGTCAAAAAATTTGGCATCTTTTATAATTCCATATTTAATAATTTCAGCATATCCAGCTAATAGCTCTCTTCTTGGAAGTGTCTTCAGCACATTAGTATCAATAACAACTAGTCGAGGTTGATAAAATGAGCCTAATAAATTTTTTCCATATATGTTATTTACTCCAGTTTTACCTCCAACAGAAGAATCTACTTGGGATAATAACGTTGTTGGTATTTGAATATAATTTAAGCCACGCAAGATTATGCTGGCAGTAAATCCAACAATATCTCCTAGTATGCCTCCACCAAAAGCAACAATTGTATCTTTTCGATCAACTCCATGAGATATAATCTTTGACGATAGACTTGCCACAGTAATAATATTTTTTTTCTTTTCACTTACTGTTATTGCTATGAAGATACACTCGACATTTGCTTTCTTGAAAGAATTTTGAAGTACTTTTTTGTATAAGTCATACACAACATTATCACAAACGATAAAAACTCTATTTTTTTCCAAATATTTTTTACAAATTAATCCAATATCTTTGTAGATATTGTTTCCAATTAAAATTGGATAGTCGATTTGCTTATTTTTTAATCTAATTTTTTTCATAAATACTTAACTCATTAATTATTTCAGCTGCTAATTTAGATTTTGTTTTTTTTGAAACATTAAACGTGTAGTTAGCTTTAGAAAAATTATCTGCACGTAATTTGTTCAGTTCTTTAAGAACAACTTTCATATCTTTATTTTGTAGCAATGGTCTATTCCTTTTTTTTGAACATCTTAAAGCCAAAGTTTTTAGATCACATTTAAGCCATATAGAGGTTGCATTTTTTTTTACATTATTGCGTACTTTCGCACTTTGGAAAGCACCACCACCAAATGCAATTACATTTTTATCTTTTTGCTCTATCAATCTTAGAATAATCTTTTCTTCTACATCTCTAAATTTTTTTTCCCCATATTTATCAAAAAAATCACTTATAGGCATATCAACTTCATTAATAATCTCTGTATCAGTATCAATAAATTTATAATCTAATTTCTTTGCAAGATACGACCCAAGAGTTGATTTACCAGAACCCATATGGCCAATTAGCACTATATTATTTTTGTTGTTAGAAGGGCTTAATTTTGACATTATTTAATGTGAATTAATTTCACAGAGTTTTTATTATTTGTTAAGTATAATTATGAATATGTTAAATAGCTTAAAGTATTATTGCCCTCTAAAGTCATTATACATGACCAATTTAATTGTGATAGTAATAATTTTTTTTCTGAGTTTCAGTAGTGTTTTTGCTGAAACAGATATCTCGGAACCACTAGAAATATGGTCTAATGATAATGATGATAAGATTGAAGAAGCTGTAATTAAAGATAAAGAAACTGAAGAAGAAGCAATTCAATCTTTAATTTCACAGTCTAATATTGCTTATTCTGCTTATGATACTATTGGTATTTATGATCAGACTAATAATGGTTTTAACCCCACAATTTGGGAAAACTCTAATTTTGAAGATGTTAAATACTTAATAGATCAGCTTTCAAATCACTATCAATATAATAATATTTCAAATTTTTTAGATAAAACATTACTCACTATTTCAACGCCTCCCAATACAAACGATGTATTAAGCCAAAGTTTTTTGGATTTAAAAATGAATTATTATGTACAGAGTCAAAATGACAACATTGTACAAAGAATTTTAGATCAAATTAACCAAGATGATTGGTCAGATTATGATCTTATTAATTATATTAATTATCACTTGGTATTAAGTAATTATAAAAAAGTTTGTGTAAAGAAATATCTGAATCAATTTAAAGAAAAAAAGACTAAGCTTATTTATCAAACTTTTTGTAAGGCAATGTCCAATAATTTGCCAGCAACTGACTTACTGCTTTCTTTACTACAAGAGCAAGGTAATGCTGATAAAGAACTAATATATATTTTAAATGCATATATTAATGGACAGGAAATAGATTTAAAAAAAATTAAGCTAATAGATCCTTTAAAATTAAATCTTATTGATAACAAAAATATAGATTTTTCAGATTTAATAAGTATTGAAAGTAATATTGGTGTGAAAAAATATTATGCACTATCTGATTTAAGCAGTACTGAAAAAAAAATAAATATTACAGAAGAGCTAGTCAGAAAAAATATTTTAAAACCAGATGTTTTATTAGTTAATTATAAAGCCTATCTAAATGATAAAAATATTTTTAGTTCTATTGATTATAAGAGTGCAAAAAACGACTTAGAAAAAAGAGTTTTCTTATTTTCCCAAATAAGAAATAGTTCAGATCAAAAAGATTTGGCAAAATTAGCTACAAACTTTATGGATGAAATTAGATCTGGCAATATGCTTTATGCCTCTAACAATCTTATATATGATAAAATAAAAGTAATTCAGCCAAAAAAAGAATATTCAAAGCAAGCTTTTGATATTTGTATTTTATTAATAATGAATAACAATAATGATAGATGTCGTGAATGGGGACAGTTAATAAAATTTAATAAGGACTTAATTTTAGAATATTCCTTAATTGAATATTACTTACTTTTAAATACAGACCAGCCAGCTTTAAGCTTTAGCGATGAACTATTAAATAATATTATTTTAAGTGATCAAATTTCTGAATTAAATAAGAATATTATTGTAAAATATTTTCAAATTAAAACTAATAATAAATATGCTAATTATTGGAAATCAAAAAGCAAGCTTAATAAAGTTTCTACAATTGTTCCAAACATAAGATTGATAGAATATTTAAAAAATGCTTCAAATGATAATATAGGTGAAGCAGCATTATTAATATTGATTTTAAATGATGATAAAAAGTTTAGTGAATTAGATGACTTCAGTATTTTTGCAATATTAGAAGCATTAAATAAGATTGACCCAAAAACTATGAAAAAATTAATATTTGAAATAAGTTTAAAGAATATTATGCTATAATTAATTCATGTTCTCAGTTGATTTATATTTTTCATTTAGAAGTCCGTATTCATACTTTATTCTGCCAAGAATTATAGATTTGAAAGATAATTATGATGTGAATATTAATTTTAAACTGGTCTATCCTCTTGCAATAAGAGAACCACATTTTTTTCAAAGCAAGAATGCGTTTACTTACTTTATTCCAAAAATCTTTGATTATTTTTTACAGGCCAAAAAACTTGGGATGAAGTTTAAACCACCAAAACCAGATCCAATTAAACAAAGCATATTAACTGGAAAGATATCTAATCATCAGCCATTAATTTTTGATTTATGTCATTTAGGACAGTCAATGTGTAAAAAAAACCTAGGAATTGAATTTGCGTATGAAATTTCAAACTCAATCTTTGGTGGTAAAAAAGATTGGCATAGTAATAATCATCTATTTTCTATTTGTTCTAAATTAGGAATAGACTTAGAAGAGATAAGAAATTTTACAAAGGTAAATGAGCAAGAAATTATTAAAGAAATTGAGAATAACCAAAGTGAGCAATTAGCAATTGGTCATCATGGAGTTCCATTAACTGTCTATAAGGATAAATTTTTTTTTGGTCAAGATAGGTTTAATAACTTAATTGATGAATTGAGAAAAGATGGTCTAAAATATTATTATTAGTTTATTTGCTTAAAGCTTAGCCCTTAGTTTTAGCGTTCACTCTTATTCTACTAATTCCAATTCCTGCAATAACTAGTATGACGGAAACTATTAGATAGTACCCAATTGCCTCTCCTAGAAATAGCCAGCCATAAAATACTCCAAAAATTGGTATTATATAGCCAACTTGCATCATGAATGTTGATCCAGCGTTGCGTATTAGTACTTGCCGCAAACTAAAAGCTAATCCAGTTGGTATTACGCCTAAATATATTATTGCGAAGACTGGAATTGAGGAAAACTCAATATTTTGAAGGTTTCCGTATATTAATACTAGAGGCAAAAGCCAAATACTGCCCCAGAACAAAGTATTCATTGTTACCATATCCGATGGTAGATGGGATATTCTTCGTATAATTAAGTTAGAAATTACATAACTAGAGGCCCCGATATAGATAGCTAATGCTGAAATTAGTGAATTTAAATCACTAACTAAAACCTCCATACCTACTGCAAAAACCACACCCGAAAAACCAATTATACTTCCAATTACTTTTCTAATAGATAGTTTTTCATCTAGTGTAAAAAAATGTGCGAGTATCAATGCTAAAAAGGGATTTGCAGATAAAATTATTACACCAATGTTGCTTGGTAATGTTATTAATCCATATGGAAGTAATGTAAATGGAATTGATGCGTTTAAAAAACCAATCAAGCTATATAAGCGAGTATTTTCATTAAATAGAGTTATATTTCCACCTCTAAATTTTACAGCACAAAATAAGAATAATGCACCAATTGCAGTTCTGTAAAAACCAACCTCTATTGGATTAAAAATTTCATTTGAAAATTTGATTGCAACAAAGGATGCTGCCCATACCGCACCTAGAAATATGAGTAAGGTATAATTATTTATTTCAGTTTTAAAATTTTTAGTCATGATATTCTTAAATAAAGTATTCTATTTGTTGAAACAAAATGCTTAAGTCCTGTTCTCTTGAAAGGCTATGATCACCATCTTCAATAATGATTAAATCTTTATCTGAACTTAATACTTTTTCTATAATTTTTTCTGATGTGCTTGGCGGCACAACTTTATCTAATCTTCCATGCAATAATCTTATTGGACAATTTATATTAATTTCTGTATCTAATAGTACATTATTAAATCCATCATTCACAAATTTGTAAGATACCTCATATTCTCCATAATCATCATCTGGAAATAAGATTGAACCCCTTTTTTTAAATTCGTTTTGCTCATTAGTGCTTAACTTTAACCATTCACTAATTGTGAAATCAGGTGCTGATGCTATTCCAATAAAACCATTAATATCATTAAGATTTTTTTTGATTACAAGCAATGATATCCATCCACCCATACTAGAACCTATTAAAATATTTTTTTTTGTTTTAAATTTATGAAATATTTCTTCTGCTTCACGTGACCATTTAGTTACTGTACCTTCTTTAAAATTTCCACCTGACTCTCCATGACCAGAATAATCAAATCTAACTAAATTTATTTTTTGTTTTTGTGACCATTCATAAAGGCTTGTAGCTTTAGTGCCTGTCATAGCTGAAGCATAACCCCCAAAGAAGAACAAGGTTACTTCAGAGTTAACATTACTTACTTTATAAGCAAGCTTATCGCCATATGAGGACTTAAAATATTGTGAAGTATCTGACATAATGATTTACTATCTTATATATAAATAATATTAATCTGGATATGCAAGAAAAGCCTAATATTTTACAAGTTATACCAACACTCAATATAAGCGGAGCGGAACAAGGTTGTTTTGATGTTGCAAATTATTTAACTAAAAATGGCTTTACTTCAAACATAATAACCTCTTCTGGTTATCGAATAGAGCAGTTGGAAAAAAATGGCTCAATTGTTAACAGGATACCAGTTCATTCTAAAAATCCATTAACGATTATAATTAATATTTTTAGAATAATTAAAATAGTTAAAAAAAATAATATTAATATCATTCATGCAAGAAGTAGGGCTCCAGCTTGGAGTTGCTATTTTGTAGCTAAAATAGCAAAAATCAAATTTATCACTACGTTTCATGGAACTTATAATTTTAATAATAAAATAAAAAAATTCTATAATTCTATAATGATAAGAAGCGACTATATAATTGCGATTTCAGAATTTATTCATAATGAAATAAAAAGTAAGTATGCATATTCTAAAAAAAATTTATCAGTAATTTCTAGAGGCATAGATATTGAATATTTAGATCCATCAAAAACAGATTATAAAAAGGTCAAAAAAATTATAAAAGACCATGATATTAAAAATGATTCTATAAAACTAGTTTTACCAGGAAGAGTGTCAGGATGGAAAGGGCACAACGTTGCTATCGAGGCTATGGCACACTTAAAAGATAAATCCAGTAATGACTTTGAATTAATATTTGTTGGTCCTGCAGATAATTTAAAGCTAAAAAATAATTTGTTACAAAAGATAAGTGAATTAAAGCTTGAAAACTGTGTTAAATTTGTTGGGCCATCAAAAGAAATGAATCTAGTTTATTCATTAGCTGATATTGTTTTATCCTGTTCAACAGATCCAGAGGCATTTGGAAGAATACCAGTAGAGGCACAGGCAATGGGCAAAGTCATTATTGCTTCCAACCATGGTGGGCACACAGAAACTATTATTAATGGCTTATCCGGTTTTTTATATTCTCCTTTAAGCTCAGAAGAGTTAGCCAACTTAATTATTAAGACAATATCTAGTGAGATATATTTAGAAGATCAATATAGAATTAAAAGACGTCAAATTATATTAGATAAATTTACAGATCTAAACATGTGTAAAAAAACATTAGAAGTTTACAATAAAGTTTTAAGGTTAAAATGAGTAATAATATACTCATTATCAAGCATGGAGCATTAGGAGATCTCATTCAAATTACGAATGCGCTAAAATCTATTAGGCATAAGTATCCAGAGAGCAAAATTACTCTTTTGACAGATATCAAGTTCAAATTTTTTTCTGATAGAATAATTTTTATAGATGAAATTATCTATGAAAATAGGCCATCTTTTTTAAGAATAGATGAATGGCTAACAATAATATTAAAAATTGCTAGAAGAAATTTCAACATAGTATTTGATTTACAAAACTCTGATAGAACTTCAGTTTACTATTTTTTTATAAGATTGTTTAACTCTAAAGTTATATGGTCTGGTAATCGTAAGGGTGGGAAATACAAATATCATCCTAAAAATTTTGAAAGTGTTCCTATTAAAGACAGAATAAAAAATCAGCTAGCATTAATGAATATTGAGATTTATGATAATCCAGATATTAGTTGGATGCTGAATAAAAATATAATTAATCTACCCAACAATGACTTTGTTATCTTATTGCCTGGATCATCTTTAGAACATAAGCACAAAAGGTGGCCAGCAGAAAAATTTGCAGAATTGGCTAATCATTTAAAAGAAAGAAATATAGATTCTATAATACTAGGACAATCTCATTCTGAAGGTGAAGAACTTAAAAAGATTAAACTGCTAGCTCCAAAAATTATAGATTTTTCAAATCAAGATTTAGATTGTTTAGCAACTACCGCAAGCAAAGCGATAGGAGCAATTGGAAATGATACGGGTCCAACATTTATTGCAGCGGCCGCAGGTTGTCCAATTACTTGGCTACTTTCGAGTCATACTGACCCCAATATTACTCAACTTCTTGGATCTAAAGTTAATACCTTAAAAAAAGACAACATTAGTGATATTACTACTGATGAAGTTAAGAATAACCTTGCTTTAAGAGACTAATATGCATAATAAATATTTTTATGGATCAGACTAAGTTAGAACTTATAAGGCACGATGCGGCACATGTTATGGCAATGTCAGTTCAAGAGTTGTATCCAGAAACTAAAGTTACTATTGGACCAGTTATAGAAAATGGCTTCTTTTATGATTTTTCAAGAGAAGTGCCATTTACTAACAAAGACTTAATTAAAATAGAGAAAAAAATGAAGGAAATTGTTAATCGCAATGTTCCAGTTACATTTAAAGTTGTTTCTAGAGAAGAGGCTATAGATATTTTTACTAAAATTGGTGAAAATTACAAAGTTGAGATTATCGATTCTATTCCTAAAGATGAAGAAATTAAGATTTATTATCATGGAGAATGGTTTGATTTATGTCGTGGACCACATTTAAGTTCTTCAGGTGAAATTGGCAAAGCTTTTAAGCTAACTAAAGTTGCAGGTGCATATTGGCGTGGAGATTCAAACAATGAAATGTTACAAAGAATATATGGAACTGCATGGGAGACTCAAGAAGAACTAGATAGTTATCTTTTAAGATTAGAAGAGGCAGAAAAAAGAGACCATAGAAAACTTGGCAAAGAATTAGACTTATTTCATTTTCAAGAAGAAGCACCTGGTGCAGTATTCTGGCATCCAAAAGGCTGGACACTTTTTCAAAATCTTATTAACTATATGAGAAAGCGACAAGACGATGCTGGATATCATGAAATTAATACTCCTGACATAATGGATAAATCTTTATGGGAACTTTCTGGTCACTTAGAAAAATTTGGTGACAACATGTTCACTACAGAAGCAAAAGAAAATAGAGTTTACGCTCTTAAGCCAATGAACTGTCCGGGGTGTGTCCAGGTATACAAATGGGGCATGAAAAGTTATCGAGATCTCCCATTGCGCGTGTCTGAATTTGGTAAAGTTCATAGATATGAACCATCAGGTGCATTACATGGATTAATGAGAGTTAGAGCATTTACTCAAGATGATGCACATATTTTTTGTACTGAAGAACAAGTGACTGAAGAAAGTAAAATTGTATGTGACTTAATACTAAGCATTTATAAAGATTTTGGTTTTGAAAAAATATCAATTAAGTTTTCTGACAGACCTGAAAAAAGAGTTGGTAGTGATGAAATTTGGGATAAATCTGAATTAGCACTCAAAAAGGCAGTTGAAGCTACTGGACTTGATTATACTTATAATCCTGGTGAAGGAGCCTTTTATGGGCCTAAACTAGAATTTATTCTTAGAGATGCAATTGGAAGAGATTGGCAGTGTGGCACGCTTCAGGTTGACTTAAACATGCCAGAGAGACTAGGTGGAACTTTTATTGGTGAAGATGGTCAGAAACATCATCCTGTAATGTTACATAGAGCGTTGTTTGGTTCTCTTGAGAGGTTTACTGGAATTCTATTAGAGCATTATGCTGGAAAATTACCCTTGTGGCTAGCTCCAGTCCAAGCTGTTGTAGCCCCAATTACATCTGAAATAGACCCATATGCTAAAGAAATTTTTGATGAACTTAAACTAAATGGTGTCAGAGTTAATCTTGATACAAGAAATGAAAAAATCAATTATAAGATAAGAGATAATTCATTGCAAAAAATTCCTTATATGTTGATTGTTGGGAAACAAGAGCAAGAAAATAAATCAATATCAATTAGACAGTTTGGATCAAAAGATCAGGAAATAATTAAATTTGATAATTTGACTGATTTTTTTGAAAAAAAATGTATGATGCCGACTAACTAGAGAAATATAGGAGCTTAAAATAGCAACACTTAAAAAAAATAATAGATATAATTCTAAACCTAAAGAACCAAAAGTCCGCGTTAACGAAAGAATCACATCAGATACAGTTAGACTCATTGATGAAAAAGGTGAGAACATCGGCATTGTAGATATAGCTGATGCTTTAAGCAAAGCTGATACTGCTGGCTTAGATCTTGTAGAAATATCACCCAATGTAAAGCCACCTGTATGCAAAATTCTTGATTTTGGAAAATATAAATATGAAGCTCAAAAAAAAGCTAGTGTAGCTAAGAAAAAGCAAAAAGAGACTGTATTAAAAGAGATTAAAATGCGACCTGGAACTGATGTTCATGACTATAATTTTAAGGTTAAAGCGGCTCAAAAATTTATTACATTAGGCGATAAAGTTAAATTTACGATTAGATTTAAAGGACGTGAGTTTCAAAACCATGACCAGGCAAAAGAATTAATGGGACGTATTAAAGAAGATATGCTGTCTGTAAGCAAAATTGAGCAAGAGCCAAAACTTGAAGGTCGCCAATATTCAATGATTTTTACAGTTAATTAAGCTGATATTGCCCAAATTAAATATTTTGCTTTTTTTATAACAAGACGTTATAACCCTCAGTTCCGAGATAAATATGACAAAATTAAAAACTAAAAAAGCAGCCGCTAAAAGGTTTAAGGTTACCGCATCAGGTAAAGTTAAGTCTTATCAGGCCGGAAAAAAGCATGGCATGATGAAGCGCACAAATTCACAAATTCGAAATCTACGAGGTACAACAATACTTTGTGATGCAGATGCTAGAATTGTTAAAAAATTTCTACCGTATAGTTAGAAGAGGAAAAAATGGCTAGAGTTAAAAGAGGAGTTACTACACACGCAAAACACAAAAAAGTTATTAAACAAGCTAGTGGATTTCGTGGTCGTAGAAAAAATACATTTAAGGTTGCTAAGCAAGCTGTAGAGAAATCTATGCAGTACGCTTATCGTGACCGCAAAGTTAAAAAAAGAGACTTTAGAAGACTTTGGACTCAGAGAATTAATGCTGGTGCTCGTGAACTAGGCTTGTCTTACTCATTATTCATTAATGGGCTTAAAAAATTAGAAATTAGCCTTGATAGAAAAATGTTAGCTGATTTAGCGATGCATGAACCGAATGCTTTTAAACACTTAGTTGAAAAAGTTCAGTCTTCAGCTAAATAATAATAATTATTCTCACTTAAATTTCACATTACTATTACGGACTTTGACCAAATCTGTTATTCTTGACATATTATGAGCAATCTAAACTCAATTAACAAAAATATAGAATTAGAAAAAAAATCAGTTAAAGATTCTGAGACTCTAGAAAAAATGAGACTAAAATTTCTAGGCAAAAAAGGTGAAATCACTCTGCTTATGAAAGATTTAGGCAAGATGAATCCTGAGGAAAGAAAAGCTAAGGCGGAAGAGCTTAATAAGATTAAGGATAGTGTTAACAATTTTATAAATTCAAAATCAGATGAGTTTGAAGATGAGCTAATGTCAAATCAATTGGCATCAGAAAAACAAGACCTTACACTAGATTCAAAAATATCTGATGGTAGAATTCATCCTATCACTCAAGTAATTGACGAAGTAATTGCAATATTTACAGATTTAGATTTTTGTGTTGCTGAGGGACCAGAAGTTGAAACTGACTATAATAATTTTACAGCCTTAAATACATCTAAAAACCATCCTGCACGTCAAATGCATGATACTTTTTATGTTAACTCAGAAACAGACGGCATGTTAAATGTTTTAAGGACACATACATCTCCAGTTCAAATAAGAAGTATGCTTGAAGGCAAACCACCATTCAGATTGATAGCCCCTGGTAAGACATATAGGTGTGACAATGATCAAACACATACACCAATGTTTCATCAAGTCGAAGGACTAGTAATTGATAAGACAAGTAATATGGGACATCTTAAGGGATGTTTAGAAACTTTTCTGAAAGAATTTTTTGAAACCGATACTCCTAAAATGAGATTTAGACCAAGCCACTTTCCATTTACTGAGCCATCTGCTGAAGTTGACATAGGTTATCGTAAAGATGGGAATCAAATTATTATTGGAGAAGGAGATAGTTGGCTAGAAATTTTAGGCTGTGGAATGGTTCATCCAAATGTTTTAAAAAATGTTAATATTGATCCAGATGAGTATCAGGGCTACGCATTCGGTGTTGGCATTGAAAGATTGGCAATGCTGAAATATGGAATTAGTGATCTTAGAACATTTTATGACAACGACCTTAGATGGTTAAAACATTTTGGTTTTATTCCGTTAGATATACCCTCTATTTCTGGGGGGCTTAGTCGATGAAATTTACAATTAGTTGGCTGAAAGAGCATCTGGAAACAAAAGCTTTGAATGAAGAAATAATTAATAAATTAACTGCTATTGGCCTTGAAGTTGAGGAAGTACAAGATGCAAGTGCTCTTTATGGTGATTTTTTAATTGCTCAAGTTGTCGATGAAGAGAAACATCCCAATGCAGATAAACTTAAGTTATGTAAAGTTGATATAGGCAGCAAAGTTATTGATGTCGTTTGTGGAGCACCAAATGTAGTAAAGGGCATGAAGGTAGTTTACGCACCACCAGGTGCAGTTATACCTGTTAATCAAATGAAGCTTAAGGTAGCAAAAATTCGTGGAGTAGAATCGTCGGGTATGCTGTGTTCAGAATATGAACTTGGTATTTCAGACTCACATGATGGTATTATTCATATGCCAGAGAATAGTAATGTTGGTGGTCTTTATATAGATCAAATGAATCTCAATGATGTAATGATTGAAATTGGTATCACTCCAAATAGACAGGACTGTTTAGGCGTTTATGGAATAGCAAGAGACCTTGCCGCTGCAGGAATAGGAGAGCTAAAGGAAATAGAGCTACCAAAATTTAAAACGGTTGGTAAAAGTCCAATAAATATTTTGTTTGAAGAAACGCCTGATCAAAAAAAATATTGTTCAGCATTCGGTAGTCGTTACATAAAAAATGTTAAGAATTGTGAAAGTCCACAATGGCTTAAAGACAAAATTAGTTCGATTGGACTTAAGCCAATATCTGCTTTAGTAGATATTACCAATTACATACTATTTGACTACAATCGACCCTTACATGTTTATGATGCTGACAAGATTTCAGGAGATATTGTAATTAGATCTGCAAAAAAAGA
>JADHQX010000018.1 GCA_016777745.1 Candidatus Pelagibacterales bacterium | reverse complement strand
AAGCACGGCCGCGTTCGCATCGGTGGCTGAGACAGCCGCCGCGACAGTGTCGAAGACCGGCACGCCTTCGACCGTCTCGCCACCACGCCCCGGAGTCACGCCAGAGACGATCTGGACGCCGTAATCAAGTGCCAATCGCGTATCGAAACGCCCTTGGTTGCCGGTGATGCCTTGCACCACGACGCGTGTGGTTTCGTCGATCAGAATGCTCATGACCGTGACTCCTTGTTTTCGGATTCGACGATACTCTCCGTGGCCTCCACAATGGCGCGCGCGCCATCGGCCAGCGATGCGCCAGCGGGCAGGTACTGCAGGCCGCCGATTTCGGCGGCTCGGACACGAGCTTCTGCCTCGCGAGGTCCGAAAAGCCGGAGGATGATGGGAAACCGGGATGTGTCTACCTTGTTACGATCTATAGAGTTGCCAAGCGCTTCGACCACCTTGTCGACCGGGGCCATTTGCAGATGATTGTAGCCGATAAGCAGGCTTCGAGCGCGTGGATTGGTAAAGACGGCATCGAGTACTGCCTCCATCTTGACGGTGCCGGGGGACGGGCTGATGTCGGAATGGTTGGCGGGGTGTCCGCCAAGATCGACGATCATGTCATGCTGGAGCAATCCCGCTCCGCCGCCCGCGACCAGAAGTCCGATGTTCCCATCCAGTTCGACATAGCGGGCGTCGCCGCCGGGATTGGCTCGATTGGTGTCCTGCACGGCCCGTTCGCGGGGGTTGTCGGGCATCCGTTCCGGCGCGCCAGCGAGTTCCGGATGCCTGTCGACCGCATCGTCGTCTACCTCCAGCATTGCACCGACCAACATGGCGCGACCGTTGGAGTCGAGCGCCAGCGGATTGACCTCCAGCATGATGGCATCAAGCGTGACAAAGGCCTGCCAGAGCCGCGCCGTTAGCCGACCAACCTCCGCCAGCGGACGCCCGGTCAAGCCCGCGCGCGACCAGTGTTCGATGGCCTCCCACGAGCGTAGGCCGGTGAGTGGATCAATCGCGACAGTCACGATCCGCTCCGGAGTATTGCGGTGAACGTCTTCTATTTCCACGCCGCCGTCGCAGGACAGGGTCAGCATCGGCGTGCGGTCGTCAAAACTGAAGGCGAGGTAGAGCTCGCTGGAGATCTCGGCTCCCTTTTCGATATAGACACGCGCCACGTGCCCGGCAGGGGTGTCGCGGCCAAGCATTCCGGCGGCGGCAGATTCTGCGGCGTCTGAACCTTCGACAAGAGACACGAGTCCGCTCTTGCCGCGCCGACCTGCAGCAACCAACGCCTTTACCGCGATCACACCACCGAACTCGGCTGCGACGCGACCTGCCTCGCGGGCCGTGTCAGTTGCGACGCCTTCGGGGATCGGCAGGCCTTCTTCCCGCAGCAGTCGCTTTGCAAGATCTTCGGTCAGTTTCATGGTGCCTCCAACGTCGGTCGCATCGAAACAGGATCGGCGCGCTAAGGGACGATAGACATTCGTATCGACTTTTATCAAGATTTTTAGCAAAAAGAATGTTAGTAATCTTAAATCATTTGGAGGAACGCGGATGTCCTGGAAGCCTGAAGTGGATGAGATCGCCCTGCGTGGCAAATGGGCGGAGGACATGGGCGGCCCCGAGGGGGTTGCAAGGCAGCGTACCCGAGGTCGGCAGACAATTCGCGAACGAATCGCAGGACTGGTTGATCCCGGATCATTCCGCGAGGTCGGCAAATTGGCTGGAACCGGCGTTTACGTCGATGGTAGACCTGTTGCGGTCACGCCCGGATTTTACGTTATGGGTCTCGCAAAGATCGACGGTCGCGACGTGGCTTTGGGCGGCGAGGATTTCACGGTGCGCGGCGGCACCGGATCCACGGCGAGGCGAAAAGGCGGGCAGGGCGGTTTTGTCGAAGATCTCGCACATGAGTATCGTATCCCGCTGATCAACCTGATCGACGGAGCGGGCGGTTCGGTCACTTCACTGAAACGGCGCGGATATGCACCGATGCCTGGCACAGATGATTTCGGGCGGGCGGTCGAATTGCTGGGCGAAGTGCCGGTGATCACCGCCGTCATGGGCACAGCCGCCGGTGGACCGGCAGCGCGCGCCATGCTCGCACATTTCTCGATGATGGTGCGCGGAGCCTCGCAGGTTTTCGCGGCAGGCCCCGCGGTGGTCAAACGCGCGCTTGGAGAGGATTTGACCGTAGAGGAACTGGGCGGAGCCGATGTGGCCGTGGATGTCGCGGGAGCAATCGACAACGCTTATGGATCGGAGGCAGAGTGTTTTGCAGCTATCCGCCGGTTTCTTGGCTACATGCCTCAGAACGTTTGGTCACCGCCGCCTTATGTGGAAACCGATGACTCAGTTGACAGGCGGGACGACAGGCTGTTGTCCCTCGTGCCTCGAAACCGGCGCCAACCTTACAACATGCGACGGCTGATGGAGATGATCGCCGACGAAGGGTCCACCTTCGAGATCCAGCCGACACATGGCAAGGCCGTAATCGTTCAGTTTGCACGGTTCGGGGGGCATGTGGCCGGACTGATTGGCAACAATCCGATGCACTATGGCGGGGCGCTCGATGCGGCAGGTGCGCAGAAGATGACCCATTTCATCGATCTCTGCGATCTCTTTGGGATACCGATGGTCTACCTGTCCGATGTGCCCGGGTTCATGATAGGTGCGGCCGCGGAGCGTTCCGGAGTGCTGCGCGCTGGCGTGCGTGCGGTGCATGCCGGACTGCAGGCTAGCGTACCCTGTATGACTGTCATCATCCGCAAATGCTATGGCATGGCGGGCATGGCGATGGTGAACCAAAAGGGTCTAAACCTGAAACTGGCCTGGCCTTCGGGCGAATGGGGGTCCTTGCCGGTTGAGGGAGGGGTCGCGGTCGCGTTTCGACGGGACATCGCCTCGGCACCTGATCCCGCCGCGCGGGAGGCCGAGCTTGAAGCGGAATTTCGCGAGATTGCCAATCCTTTCCGAACCGCAGAGGCCTTTGCGGTAGAGGACATTATCGACCCGCGTGATACTCGCCTGCACATCTGCCGCCATATCGCGGCGGTGCAGGAACGTCTGCGGACCGACCGCGGGCAGCGCCCGCGGTTCGGGGTACGACCCTGAATGCTGGCACGTTCATCCCAGTAGCGCTTTTCGACGTTCCTCGACAAATCCCGTCCAGATAGCGCCTGATCGGAATTCGGGCGTATCCAGCACCGTCTGTAGAAAGGTGAGATTCGTTGTCACGCCTTCGATCTGCGTTGCGGCAAGGGCGGCGCGAAGACGGTCTATCGCGGTGTCGCGGTCCGAGCCCCAGGCGATGAGTTTTGCAATCATCGGATCATAGTAGGGGGTGATCGCATCCCCGGTCCGGACGCCGGTGTCAATCCGTATGCCTTCCATGCCGGTGGGGAGGTCGAAGACCGATAGCGTTCCGGGGGCGGGCAGGAAGTTCTTAGCCGGGTTTTCGGCATAAAGCCGACATTCCACGGCCGCACCGGAGCTACGCACCGCGGTGAGTTCTTCATGCAGATCTTCGCCCGCAGCCAGGCGGATCTGGAGACCGACGAGATCGCATCCGGTGATCATTTCCGTGACCGGATGCTCCACCTGGATCCGCGTGTTCATCTCTAGGAAATAGTAGTCACCGGTGTCCGCATCGGCCACGAATTCCACGGTTCCGGCCCCGGAGTACCGTTCTACTGCGGCCAGCGCACGCGCTGCCTCTGCCATGCCTTCGATTGTCTTGGCTGAAAAACCGGGTGCCGGGCTTTCCTCGACAATCTTCTGGAACCGGCGCTGAAGCGAGCAGTCGCGCTCAAACAGATGGACCGCCCGTCCGTCCCCCAAGCCAAAGACCTGGATTTCCACGTGTCGGGCTTTGGCAATGAATTGCTCCAGATAGATCGCTCCATCGCCAAAGCTGCGGGCGGCCATCGACTGGGTTGCCTCAACCGTCTTGCGCAGCGTCTCTGGCCGATCCACCCGACGCATGCCGATGCCACCTCCGCCCGCCGCTGCCTTGACCAGCAGGGGATAGCCAACCTGTTCGCCTGCATCCTCAAGCCCGTCGAGCGCGTCTGGCTCAAACCGCTCGGATCCTGTGGCGATAGGCACGCCGGCTGCTTCTGCGAGCCGCCGGGAGCGTTGCTTGTCCCCCATATCCTCGATGGTTCCGGGCCGCGGGCCGATCCAGGTCAACCCTGCGTCACCAACAGCACGGGCAAATCCGGCGTTCTCCGCCATAAAGCCATAGCCCGGATGAATTGCATCGGCTCCGGACTCCTTTGCGGCGGCGAGAATCGCTTCCTGCCGCAAGTAACTTTCAGAAGCGGGTGCGGGCCCAATTCGGACAGCCTTGTCCGCTATTTCTACATGCAGCGCGTTGGCATCAGCGTCGGAATAGACCGCAACGGCCTCAAGCCCCAATTTCTGCGCGGCGCGGATCACGCGACACGCGATCTCACCCCGGTTCGCGACCAAAATACGTTTCATGTCATCTGTCTCCTTAAATTCGAATCGTGCGGCCTTTGACGCCGACCTGTTCAGGCAGTGTCCGCCAGGCATCGTCGAGCCAGTCGTTCAACAATTCCCGTGTTTCGCGCGGGTCGATGATGTCGGGCACCTTGAACTTTTCGGCTGTCAGGAACGGTGATTCGAGATGGTCGTAGTAGAGCTCGAGCTCCTTCAGTCGGGCCGCCCGGTCTTCGAGTGACAGTGCCTCTAGTTCCTTGCGGTAGGCCGCTTCGACGCCGCCACTGATCGGGATAGACCCCCAGCGTGCCGAAGGCCAAGCATAGTGCAAGTTTAATCCTTGCAAGCGGCCATATGCGCTGCCAGCTAGGCCATAGAGGCGGCGCACGACGATAGCGCACCAAGGCACGCGGCTTTGTTCGATGGCCGACACCACCCGAACCGATCCCTTGACGGTTCCCATACGTTCCGCATCCGGGCCGACAACAGTGCCGGGCTGATCAACGAAGTTCACCACAGGCAGGTGGAACGTATCGCAAAGATCTATGAAACCTTCCATTTTCTCCGCGGCGGCTCGGGTCAGCCCGCCGCCATAATGCATCGGATCGTTGGAAATTACGCCGACGGGGCGGCCATCCAGCCTTGCAAAGCAGGTGACCACGGACCGTCCGTAATGCTGGGTCAATTCGAAGACAGAACCCCTGTCCATCACCAGTTCGATGAGCTTGCGTGGCTTGTAGACGCGTCGCTGTTCACGCGGGATTATCGAAAGAAGCTCTTCCTCGCGCCGGTCACGCGGGTCATCGCACGCTGTTACCGGCGGCAGTTCAAAGACGCTGGACGGAAGATAGGAGAGAAACCGCCGCGCCATCGCAAAGGCATCGGCCTCAGTCTCGGCCTCGTTGCCGATCACGCCGCTTTCGCGGACATGTACCTTCGACCCGCCAAGGTCTTCCTTGTCTACTTTGATCCCCATTCCGCGCTCCACCACAGGCGGACCACCGGCAAAGACCTGTGACGTTCCCTTGACCATGACTGAATAATGCGCGCAGGCGGCCTTCAGCGCGCCGAGACCGGCGCAAGGGCCAAGCGCAAGGCCGACCACCGGGATATAGCCGAGCTTCGAGGCCATCAGCCAGGTTGGATAGCCCGGTATTTTGGTCGACGCCTGCTGCTCCAGCAGCTTTACGCTGCCACCCGCACTCTCAACGAGGCGGATCAGCGGCATGCGCATTTCGAGGGCGTAATTCTCGGCATAAATCCATTTTTCGGAAACCGTCGCTTCGGACGAGCCGCCACGAATCGTCCAGTCGTCACCGTTGACTGACACCTTTCGTCCGTCGATCTTCACGGTGCCGATGACGGCGTTGGAGGGGCGTACTGATGTCAGGTTGTGATCTTCGTCATAGGTCGCCTTCCCCGCGAGTGCGCCAAGTTCGCGAAAACTTCCCGGGTCCGCAATCATGTCGATCCGTTCGCGCACCGTAAGGCGGCCTGATTCGTGCTGGCGCGCTACTGCATCGGTCCCGCCAAGATCCTCGGCAAATTTCCTGCGCCTTGCGATCTCATCGACTTCTTTTTGCCAACTCATGGGCATTCCCCTCTGTTATTCATCGCCAATGCCGGACGACCCGACGTGATGAGATTAACAAGAATTGTTGACATTGCTAATGATTTCGCAGTCAATCGAGCAAAGATTGCAAAAAGAGAGAGACAGGATGGCTGGGCATGAAGAACTGATCGCTGAACATGAGGCGCGCCGCGCCCGCGCACTCGAAATGGGTGGGGCGAAGAAGATGGAGGCCCGAAAGGCACAAGGTCGGCTTAACGCGCGTGAGCGGATCGACTGGATATTCGACGAGGGCAGCTTTGCCGAGACAGGCATGCTGGCGACGTCGCACATACCCGAAATGCGGGATCGGTCGCCTGCGGATGGCAAGGTCTGTGGGTATGGCAAGATCGAAGGCCGCCCGGCGGCGATCGTTTCGTGCGATCTGACGACGCTCGGTGCCTCGTCGAGCCTGACGAATGTCCGCAAGATGGGGCATCTGCGTCGGACCGCGATCCGCAACGGTATGCCTATGATTTTTCTCAATGAAACGTCAGGTGCTCGCATACCGGACACGATGGGCGCGCAGGGAACCGGCGCACTGGGGCAGGACCCTGAGCAATTCGTGCGCGGGCGCGAAATTCCTTATGCCGCCGCCTGCCTCGGACCGAGCTATGGCACCGGAACTTGGTTCACCATGCTGTCTGATTTCGTGGTCATGCGAAAGGGGGCCTGCCTGGCGGTTTCGTCGCCCAGAGTGACCTCGCTCGCCATCGGCGAGACTGTTGAACTCGAAGCTCTCGGTGGGTGGAAACTGCACACCGAAACTACAGGACTGGTGGATTATGCGGTCGACACTGATGAGGAGGGCCTCGACCTCATCAAGCGGTTCCTCAGCTATCTGCCGTCACACTCGGGTGAACTCCCCCCCGTGGCGGAGGTGCCGAATGAGTCGGAGATCAATGAAGATTCAATTCTGGACATCGTCCCGGCAGAGCGACAGAAAGTCTATGACGTCCGGAAGCTGATCGCGGCGATAGTCGATCCGGGATCTGTGTTCGAGTTGAAACCCCGTTTCGCCCGCGTCGCCACGACGGCCCTGACGAGAATGGGCGGAAAGGTGGTCGGCGTGGTCGCCACAAACCCGATGTTCAAGGGGGGCGCGCTCGACCCCGATGGGTGCGACAAGATCACGAGCTTTCTGGTCCTCTGCGACAGTTTCCATATTCCGATCGTTATCCTGACCGATACCCCTGGTTTTCTGATCGGGGTCGAAGGAGAACGGCGCAAGGCGCCGGGTAAGATTATGAATTTCATGTCGGCTTTGCAGATGTGCAGCGTTCCAAAGCTGTCTATCGTGACCCGGAAATCCTATGGGCAAGCCTATCTGAACATGGGCGGATCACGGAACTCCGACGAGATGGCGGCTTGGCCAACCGCCGATGTTGGCTTCATGGATCCGAATATCGGCGTTAACGTCGTTTACGGCGTAACGGCTGAAAGCGATCCGCAGAAATTCGAGGAGCTGAAAGCCGAGATCTCGCGCGAAACTTCCGCCTACGATCTTGCGGCAATCTATTCCGCGCAGGCGGTACTTGATCCGCGGGAAACGCGACGCTGGCTGCTTTCGATGCTAAGCGTGCATTCTCGAGGACGCGAGCGTGGCTTTTCCCGCCGCGCACTGGCATATTGGCCGACAACTTTTTAACTTTAACTCCGATAACAGGACCAAACTGAAATGGCTGAAGAAAAAATCCTCTCCGAGATCACCGGAACCGTCTGGAAAATCGAAATGGGCGTTGGCTCATCTGTCGAAGAGGATGATGTAATAATGATCCTCGAGTCGATGAAGATGGAAATACCAGTTCTCGCTCCGGGCTCCGGAACGATCGCGAGCATACTGGTTGAAGAAGGCACCTCGATTGTCGAGGGTCAGGAAGTGGCCACAATGACCACCTGAAACTTTCAAGCGGGTCTACTTGTTTCCGGAAAGATTCAGAGATAGGAGGCTGAATGGCGCAAGATAATGACATACAGCGCAGGACTGGTTTGGCATCGATCTGGAAACCTATCGGGGCCGGAGCAGAAGCCTTGTCTCTTGCCGACCAGGTTGCCACGCAGTTGGCTGATGCGATCGTTAACGAAGAATATGCACCCGGAGCCCGCATTCACGAGGTCGCGGTTTCCGAACGGTTCCAGGTCAGTCGCGGCCCAGTGCGCGAGGCTTTGCGGATTCTGGAAAACGCGGGGCTCGTCAAAATTCTGCCCCGCCGGGGTGCCATCGTCACCAAGCTGTCCATCGCTGAAGTCGAGGATGTGTTCGAGCTGCGCGCTGTCATGGTGGGCCTCGCTGCCCGGAGGCTTGCCCGTGCGTGCCCGGCCGAGAGCCTTGCCCAGATCGAGGCACGGGTGGAGGAATTGAATCTTCTTGCCCAGCAGGAGGATGCCGAAGCGGCAAAACGCTATGTGCGCGTCAGTCAGGATCTGAGCTTCTTGCTCTGCGCCGGGACCGGCAGTGAGCGACTGACCTCGATTGTTTATTCACTCTTCCACCAGACGATCCGCTACACGCGTCTTGGCCTTTCGACGATCGAAAGACGCCGCTATTCGTCGAAAGTCTGGGCGGATCTGATCGTGGCCATCCGATCTGGAAACGAGGTTGAGGCGGAGACAACGGCGCGGCTTCTTGTAGATAAATCACGTGAAATGGCGATTGAAATGCTGCGGAAAAGTACCGACACCGCGTGATGATTTCAGTTGACCTCGCTTGATCGAGCGGTGAGGCGAGCGCGGAAAGTCAGCCACTGGGATAGAGCGCTGAAGGCGCGTGCAGCTTGGGGTAGTTCGTCGAAGACGGCTAGCCCCGCGCGGCGCGCTGTTTCCCTATCGGCCCGCCGCCGTGCATCTGTTGCCTCGGCCCCATCGGATCGAAGGACAAGCGCCAGCCGTGGCGCGTTAGGCCCCTGACTGATCCGCACCGCCTCGCGTACCAAGCCTCCGATGACATCCACCGCCTGATTGGTCGACGTGGTAAACACCGGGAGATTGACGTGCACGATGATCGCATCGAAAGTGTCCGCACCCGCGAGAATATCGAGAATTTCACCGGCCACGGCCCCGTCTCGATACCTGAGTGTTCCGGCGGGCGTGTCCACAGGGTTTGTGAGGCCGGTACCGGGCGGAAGGCCGAGTGCCTCAAGTTTCCGGATTGCCTTTGGCGGGACTTCCGGAGTGGCAAGCCCGGCATGGGACAAGGCGTCGGCCGCCAGAACGCTCGTGCCACCGCCGTTACCGAACAGGGCAACGTTGCGCAGTGGCGCCTCGGGGCGGGCTGCCTCGGCCTGAAAAATCGTCAGGATGTCGAGAAACTCATCCAGCGTTTCTGCCAGCACCAAACCGGTCTGCGCCGCTGCACCGTCCCAAAGCCGCGCTTCGGCGGCCAACGCACCGGTATGGGATGCCGCGGCGCGCCGTCCAGCATCCGTCTGTCCGCCAACCAGCAGAACCACCGGCTTGGTGGCCATTGCCTCGCGCAATCGGGCGAGAAACCGCCGTCCGTCACCGACGTCCTCGATGTACAGGCCGATCACCTTGGTTTCGGGATCGCAAAGGTGGTATTCAAGAAAATCCACCGGACCGAGATCGGCACTGTTGCCTAGCGTCGTCACGCCGGAAAACCGCAACCCCCGCTGTTCGCCACGCAGGATCACGTCCACCGCCAGACCGCCCGATTGTGAAATCACGGCCACGCCGCCGGGTTCTTGTGTAGCGCCTCCGACAAAGGTCAGCCCGCCGCGCGGACTGTGAACGCCGAGGCAATTGGGTCCGATCAATCGCATATTGGAGGCCTGCGCGGCTGCCGCGAGCCGGGTCTCGCCTGCGCGTCCGGCCTCCGTCTCGCCAAAACCGGAGGACATCACCTGCACGAAACGCGCGGCTCCCGGGGCGTCCGCGATGGCATTGATTGCGTCTTCGGCTGCCACCGCCACATAGGCGAAATCGACTGGCTCGGATAAATCCGCGAGCGACCGGACTGCGGGAAATCCTTCGACCTCCGCCGCCTTGCGATGGACCGGATGGATCGTTCCCGAATAGCCATAGGCGAGGCTGTGACGGATCACTTCGTTGCCGAATGTGGCACCGGTTGCGGATGCACCGAGAACCGCAATAGAGCTTGGTTGAAAGAGCGGGCGAAACGCGCGGTTGATCGCATCTGGATCAAGCGTGCGGGGGAGAAGCGGCGTGGGCGATGCCTCGGAGCGTAGAATGATACGCGCATCGACCGCTGTGGCCCCTTCGGGCCTCACGATTAGAGGGTTAACGTCGATCTCCGTAGCCTGACCGTCCAATGCTTCCATAAGCCCGCCGGTTCCACCGAGGGCTACAAGTGCCGCGATCACCGCCTCTTCGTCGCAGGGTGGCGCGCCGCGCGCACCACGCAGCAATGGCGCTGCGCGAAGACTGTGGATCATATCGCGTGCATCCTCCGTCGAGATAGGACAAGTGCGAAACGCCACATCCTCGAACACCTCCACGAATACTCCACCGAGCCCAACCATCACACAGGGACCAAAACGCGGATCCCAAAGTCCACCCATCACCATTTCGACACCCGGACTGCTTTGTTCTTCGACCAGGAACCCGTTCGTCGCGATGTCGGCATGGGCAGCAGCGTCACCGATTTCCTGCAACGCAGCCCGGGTGTCGGTCGCCGTGTCGAGGTTCAGCCGGACCCCGCCGAAATCGGATTTATGGGCACCGTCGCATGACAGTATTTTCGCGACCAGTGGGCGGGACAGGCTTGCCAAGGCGGCCTCAGTCGCAGCGTCGGCAGTGTCAAAACGCAAGCCCTTGGGCGTGGAAATTCCCGCCGCGGTCAGCAGGTGCTTTGCCTTGTTCTCGGAAAGCGCAAGATTGCCCAACTCGCGCGCAGCTGTGGCAGCGTTGGACGCGGCTTTGCTCAGCAAAATTGCCAATTTGGAGCCCTCTTTTCATTAAACGCAAGCACACCCTCGGCCCGATCTTCGCTCGAGGAGAGATTCTGGTGAACCGAAACCTCAAGTGCAAGGCCGGCCTCAAGACTGGTGTAGAAACCACGGTCCATTGCGCGTTTTGCACCCATAATGGCAAGTGGCGCGTTGGCGGCAATCTCTCGTGCCGATGCAAGTGCCGCTTCAAGCACGCCGTCGGGTGGGTGGATCGCACAGATCATCCCCCACGCCTCCGCCTCCCTGGCTGTGAATCTACGGCCCGTCAGGATCAGGTCCTTGGCTCTACGCAGCCCGACCGCGCGCGACAGCATCTGTGTTCCACCTGCACCGGGCATTATCCCCAACTTAATCTCTGGAAATCCAAACAAGGCATCCTCCGCTGCGTGGATGAAGTCTGCCGAGAGAGCGAGTTCGGAGCCGCCACCAAGGGCGTAGCCGCGCACCGCTGCTATGACTGGCCAGGGAAATCGCCACAGCGCCTCGAAAGCATCCCGGAACAAGGCATGCTGGCGGCGCCAGTCGTCATTGGCCATGCCTTTGCGTTCTCGCAAATCGGCTCCGACACTAAATGCCGTCTCGCCAGCACCCGTGAGGACGACGACGCGGACATCATCGCGCCGACGAAGTGTTTTTCCGAACAGATCCAGCATGGCTTCGGCTGAGGCGGTGTCGAAAGCGTTCAACACTTCCGGGCGATCAAGCGTCACGAGGACGACTCCAGCGCCCATTTCTTCAACCCGGAAACGAGGCTTCATCGCAGCGTTCCCGGCAGCCAGGTCGCAAGTCCCGGAAGAAAGATCATCAGGATCGCATAGCCGATACCAACGACGAGAAAGAGCGGGACCTCGCGGAATGCGCGGTCCGCCGAAAGATTGATGACGCCTGCGGCAGTATAAAGTCCGACGCAAACCGGAGGCGTGAGAAGCCCCAGACCCGCAAAGCCCGTGAAGACGATGTAGAGATGCGTCAACGGGATATCGAGCGTGATCGCGACCGCCATGAACACAGGCACCGTCAAATAGAACACCGGCACAATTTCGATAAAGGTGCCCAGGAGCAGGCAGATCGCCCCGACCATAAACAGAAACAAGATCGGTGTGATGCCAAAGCCGATGAGATAGGAGGTAAGGTGCTGCGGTGCCTGTGTGTAGGTCAGCACAACCGAGAGGAAGGTCGCCATGGCGATAATGGAGAAAATCACCGAGGTCGTAACGGCAGTGGCCTGGAGGGCCTGCCAAAGGCCCTTGAATGTCATTTCTCGGTGGATCGCGAATCCGACGAATATCCCCCAGACCGCGGCGACCGCTGCGGTCTCTGACGGAGTCATCAGCCCACTGTAGATCCCGCCCAGAATGATCACCGGGGTCATCAGCCCAGGCGCGGCGGCGCTCAGCGCAGCGAGTCGCTCGGCGCTGTTGGCTTTTTGCTCGCGGGGCATGTCACGGCATCGCACAATGACGACCAGGATAAGGATCACAAGCAGTGCGAGCCCCGGAAAGACGCCGGCGGCAAACGTTTGCGAAACCGGGACCATCGTCAGCGAAGAATAGATAATCGCGGCATTCGACGGGGGAATCAGTGCTTCGAGCAGTCCGGCTGAGGCAGCCAGTGTTACCGTAAAGGACGCGGAATATCCCTTTTTCAGCATTTCCGGCATCATGATTGCGCCAACGGCCGTGATCGCAGCCAATATCGAGCCGCAGAAGGCCGCGAAAAAGCCCATCGTCAGAACCATGGCCACGCCCAGCCCGCCCGGCCAATGCCCGACGAGCGACATTGCAAAGTCCACCAGACGCCGCGCGACACCGGCCTTGAGCATCACAAGCCCGGCAAAAACAAAAAGCGGGATGGCAAGGAGGATCTGTTTTGTGACGGCGCCAAAGGCGACCTGGATTAGTGTCGACCAAGGCAGGTTGAGACCATGTGTCGCCACGGCACCCGAGCCGATGCCGAAGACAAGGAAGACCGGTAGAGATAGAAACAGGAGAAGGAGGGAAAGTCCGATTGCGACGGGAACCATGATTTAAGCCCCCTCATGACCGACGTTGGACGAAGGTCTCTCTCGGTTGCTATCACCGGTTATTTCGACAAGAAGGTTCTCGATCGCGAAACTTGTCATAATCGCGAAGCCGACGGGAAACGACAGGTAAATCCACCAGATCGGGAAAGACCATTCCATTTCGGTGCGTTGACCAACCATCTTGAAAAGCGATGTCGCTTCGTACCCCGCATAGCAGAAAACCACGCCTGCGAAAATTGCGATCAGGGCGACTGCGCCGCGCAGGACGCGCGCTGATCTCGTACTCAGGCGTTCGGGAAGAAAATCGACCGCAATATGCGAACCGCTGCGCAGCAGTATCCCCGCTATCGGGAATATCAGCCAGGGCATGAGCATCGGTGGCAGCTCCATTACCGTGTTGTAGCCGATCCCGGTCATATAGCGCGTGATGGCACCGCCGAACACGATGATCACCATGAACGCAACCAGCAGTGCGCCAGCCGTCCTGATCATGAAGTTAATAACGTCGTTCACCGCGCGAACGGCGTGAAGTATCTGGCGCATGAGCTGGACCCCCCGGATTGAAAGCGCAATAGGCCGCACCGCTCCGCCGACAGGCGGAGCGGTTATTGGGATCATTCGGCCGCGTAGGCTTTCACAGCTTCAAGGAAGTCGGCATCCACCATCTCGGAGACGGCAGGGATTACGCTCTCTGCGTTGATGCGGTCGAACTCGGCCTGCATTTCTTCGGAAAGCGTATCCACCTGTCCCCCGCGGGCGACAAATTCGTCGAGGACCTCATCTGAGAACGCCATGATCGACGCAGTTGATTCGGCCGAGATCTCTTCCCCAACTTCGACCAGGATTTGCTGTACGTCCTCCGGCAACCCGTCAAACCATTCCTGGTTCGCAAGGATGTACGAATCCGCGTAGAACTGGAACGGACGCTCTGCGTACTTGATATAGTCCCACCAGCTATAGGCCTTGATTGCCGAAGGAACCGTGGCGAAGGTGTCGATCATGCCGTTCTGCAAGGCGGTATAGACCTCACCTGTCGGCAGGGAGATCGCATCGGCCCCCAGCGCGCTCCAGCGCGGACGCTCGACGCCGCTGAGATAGCGGGCTTTCAGACCATCATAAGCTTTCGGCGAGGTAAGCGGCCGGACCGCGGTAAAGGTCATGAACGGACCTGTAGGGTTGTAGGCGAGGAATTTTGACCGGGTGCGGGTCAGCAAATCGTCCCATACTGCCTGGCCCTCCTTGGTCCCGCGGAAAAAGCCCCGCAGATGCTCGAAGCTGTTGAACATTCCGGGCAGCGCTTCGGCGTTGTAGTTGCGATTGACCGGCGGGAAACTCACGGTGCCGACCACGCCGCCAAGCTCGACCGCACCGGCCGTGACTGCGCCCATGACTTCGCGGATGCCAAAAAGCTGTCCCGACGGGAATGTATCGATCCTGATTTTTCCTGCGCCACGTTCGTTCACACGGTTGGCAAACTCCTCACTGTAGATCGCGCTGTGATGCGTGGGACCCCAGTGATAACTCAACCGGCCGACGATCTCCTGCGCCGAAGCCGGCATCGCGCCGATGGTCATGGCGGCAACCCCGAAGCCGAGAGCTGGCGCGGCAAGCGAGCGCAATGCGCTTTTAATCTTTAGTCTGAACATTTTTCCTCCTTGGTCCACGTTGGGACTAACTTTGTTTGGTGCCCCGGTTCAGCATCCGAAAGTCTGACCGTTGCCTATGACTAATGTTGACAATCTTAACACGCACTCGTCAACTCTTCTTTATAAACAGGAGGAAAAAAATCAG